>NZ_MUFK01000059.1:0-12569 GCF_001996085.1 Salinivibrio sp. PR5 | reverse complement strand
TGGTAAATTTGTATAGAAATATAGAGAAAAGATACTGATATTTTGAATGTTTCCATTCCTTTTCCTCAGTGTTCTCACCAAAGCACCGTATATTATGTCGTTTGTCACTAATCCATCATGCTTGTCTAGTTTGCTGACTAATATTGATATGTTGGTTAGTAATGATAATAAAAAGGACGGCGTATGCGTTGGCAAACTCTTTCAATCAGAAAGCGAATTTATATTGTTCTTTCGACCATCTTAGTGCTCAGCACTTTGATTGCGATGGTGCAACAAGCGATGTTGTCAGCAAACAAGCAACTCGATGATCTCAAGAATATTATTTTACCCAGCCAGCTGAGGGGACTGGCGTTTGAAATTAGCAATGAACTACAACCAGCGATCACCGGTTCTAACTTTCTTGCTCACCATTCAGGACTGATTGATTGGGTAGATAACGGTGGCGATCTGACTAATCTTGCGCCAATTCATCAAGCACTTTCGAATGCCAAGACGCGGTTGGGGGCAGACAACGCATTTGCAACGCTCGATAGTAGCCAAGGGAAGTATATTTTTACTTATGATGGCGAGCATCGCAGCGCATCAATGACCACCTATCCATTTAAAGATTTTTACCCGAACTTTCTGAGTAAAAATCAGCCCTATGAGCTGAACATGAACAAAGATCCCAATGGCAATCAGTATGTGATTTTCATCAACTATCGTAGCGTGCCAGAAAACCCTGCGACGGGTCAGCCGTATGTGGTAGCGGGGGTAGGGTTTAATGTAAGTAGCTTAGTGAATCTAGTGCAGGGGTTTCGCATTGGTGAGCTGGGAAGAGCTATGCTTGCCGCGCGCGATGGCAGTGTGCAGGTCGCACCGACCGATTCGGCACTGAATGCGGATAATGCGAGCGCATTTCGTCAAGCGGTGACCAAGGGAACAGACAAACCGGTGATCAGCGAAGTGACTATCGGTGATGAAGCGTTTCTGCTGGGGTCTTATTGGCTTGCTGACTTAGACCGTTTTGTGGTGGTTGAGATTCCCAAAGCACAAATTACAGGGCCCATCCTGGATCAATTTATCCAATCTTTATTAGTGACCTTGGTGTTTATTGCCATTGCACTCCTTGTTACCCATTGGGTGATCAGTAGTTTGACGCAGCCGATAAAAAAGCTTTCCGCCGAGGTCGATGAAATTGCCAGTCGACTCGACCTTAGCCACCAGATTGCCGTGAACGACGAAGCGGAAGTCGGTCGCTTAGCGAATAAGATCAATGGTTTGCTAGCTCGTATCCGAGATGCGTTGCAAGCGGTAAACCAGACAGTTGACGAGTCGCAGTCCGCATTTGGTGTCCTCAAGCAGCAAGCTCATGAGGTGAACCAAGCCGGCATGGTGCAGCAGCAGTCGCTACAAACGATTTCTGCCGCGAGTCAAGACATTACTGAAATCACTACCGACGTGACGGATTCGGCTAATCACGCTGGCGAGTTGTCTCAAGCTGGGAATGCGGCGCTTCAAGATGCTTTAAATGGCATGCATACCAGCCTGCGGCATATTGAACAACTAGGCGAAAACATGGCCTCGAGTCAGAGCAGTTTGGATGAATTGAATCACCATATCGAGAATATTCTTCGCGTGCTTGAGGTCATCAGTACCATCTCGGAACAAACCAATTTACTTGCACTAAACGCGGCGATTGAGGCAGCGCGAGCGGGCGAACATGGTCGCGGCTTTGCGGTGGTTGCTGATGAAGTGCGCTCACTGTCGCAACGCACCGGCGAGTCGACCAGTGAGATCCAAGAAATTATCAATCAGCTGCGCTCGGCGTCAGATAATGTGACCGGCCAAATCAACCAAGTCAGTCAGGATAGCCAGCATAGTCTCGACACGCACCAACAAGCGGTAGAAAATATGCGCACCTTGGATAGCCATTTGCAGCAATTGTTTGAACATAATGAGCGGATTGCCGAGGGTGCCAATACGCAAAGCGGCGCGGTGAATGAAATCAACCAGAGCATTGAAGAGCTTGCTCAGCAGGGAACCCGCACTCAAGAAGTGTTTGAGCAAAGTGAACAGGCAGTGAGTGGGTTTGATTTACGTATGAAAGAGCTCACTAAAAAAGTCAGCGCGTTTAAAGGGTTGAATGCGTAATCGCCGAACGTCAAAGGGCGCTGACAAGCGGTAATAGCGCTTTGTGTCTTTGCCGCGCTCCGGTAGGATAGCGTGAGGAGGGCGGCATGAATCTAACCCAAATTGATGCGTTTTGTGCAGTCGCAGAGACTGGATCGGTGTCTGAAGCTGCACGTCAGCTGGATGTGAATCGTTCACGGTTGAGCATGGCAATTAAAGCGCTAGAACAATCACTCAACGCCGAATTGTTCGATCGCACCGGTAACCGTCTAACACTGTCGGAAATCGGCAAAGCTGTGTACAAAGATTTCGAGAGTATATCGGTCACCGCGGCCCGCATTCGTCGTACGTGCGAGCAAGCGAACGCGGGCTTTAATGCCGAAGTATGGATCGCGCGTGATGATGCGATCCCCGATCAGCTTTGGCAGGACTGGGCGCATCAGCTCAATAAGCGCTTTACGGCGACGTCCTTCAACCTAGTCTTGGCCTCGAGCGGTGATTTGGCCAATTTGGTTGAAACCCAACAAGTCGACTTTGCGTTTGGAGTGGACTACGAGCGCATTGACGATCCGCGCATCAACTATCAGCCGTTGGGTAAAATTCGCATGATGTCGGTGTGCAACAGCGAGCACCCGTTGAGTCGACTGCGTCGGGTCAGTGATGATCAACTGCGTAATGCCATGCAAGCGGTAATGGTCTATCTCAATGAAAAAGACAATCCCGAGCTGCAGCCTTTCTCACGCCGCTATATTGGCTTTTCGAGCTTTGAATATATGCTCAATACCATCTTACAAGAAGAAGCGTGGGGCGTGTTGCCTGAGCCGCTGATCCGGCAATACTTACGAGAACAGCGCTTAGCGGTGATCAAACACACCTATGGCTTAACCCAAGAAGATTATTGCCTATTCACCGCCTCAGGGATGGCCGAGCATCCTGGGATCCAATGGCTGAGTGATAGCATTACCAATTACTTGTTTGATTTCTAAATGTGCGCCTCAATGATTGTTTTTCAATGCCTTGCAATACATGTTAAGCAAAACTTAACCTAGGTTAAAAAGTTTAAGATTTTCTGAACAATCACTGAGCGCTACAATGCCGTCACTGAATTTCACCGAGCATCATTATGACCGCATACACGCGTTATCTTCCTTTTTCATTGGCTGTGTTAGCCTGTTTAACCCCTTGGGTGAGCTCGCCGATTGCATTGGTATTGGGTTTTTTGCTGACCTCCCTAGGCTGGGTGCCAAGTGCAATTCCGCTCACGAAAATCACCAAAAAGTTACTGGCTTATTCGATTGTGGGTCTGGGGTTTGGTATCCCGCTGCAAGAGGCGCTCGCCGTGACAGGCGATGGGATAGGGCTGATTATTGCCACCATTGCAGGCACGCTGATTTTTGGCACATTACTGGGCAAACTTATGGGGCTGGATAAAAAGACGGGTCACCTGATTGCCTCAGGCACTGCCATTTGTGGCGGCAGTGCAATCGCAGCTGTCTCGCCCGCTATCAATGCGGATGATAAACAAATTGGTCTCGCGTTAGGCACGGTGTTTGTGTTGAATTCATTGGCGCTGTTTGTGTTTCCTATGGTTGGGCATGCGCTGGGCTTAGATCAGCACACGTTTGGAACCTGGGCGGCGATCGCGATTCATGATACATCATCGGTGGTGGGCGCGGCGTCCGCTTATGGTGAGCAAGCACTAACCACTGCGACCACCCTCAAACTTGCGCGCGCATTATGGATTGTGCCTGTGGCGTTTGTCAGCGCACTCATGTTTCGCAGCCACGCTAAAAAAATCACGATCCCTTACTTTATCGTTTTTTATTGTCTAGCGATTGGTATCAGTGATGTCTTTGTCCAAGCGCAACCCATCTATGAGGTGATTTTCGCCATCTCAAAGCAAGTATTAGTGGTGTGTTTATTCTTAATCGGCTGCAGTATTTCTGTCACCCAGCTACGCACGGCAGGCCCCAAACCCTTATTGTTTGGTGTCGCGCTGTGGGTGATTATCTCCTGTACATCGCTTGCTTGGCTGCTGCTAGCTGCCTAGTCTCCGTCGTTGCCTCAGGTTCACTCATGCGGCGTGTCCTGAGGCAAACGTAATACCGCGACCAACAGAAACGCACTGAGTGCCGCACCAAACTGCCACCATCCTGTGCTGGTTATCGCGAGGAAAAGCTGCAAGCTAATTGCCGCGAGTAACACGCCTTTTCTCATCTTCTTAGTCCATAAAGAATCTAAATTTAGATTTAGTATGCGTAAAAGTTATATGCAAGCAAAATGCGATTTAGCGCTATCTCATAACTAAAATTTGTTTAGAACACTCACTGTCAGAAATATTGACAGTGATTTTTATGCATAAACTGTTGAAATAAAACGCCTTTCATTTTTTCCTTAGCGGGGTGGTGAAAATGTCAGCAAGTTCGTGTTTGTAAAGCGGCGCAGTAGCACCAAGAATATGTGCGTGTTTTCTACTTTTGGTGTTTTATGTCTTCTCAAAACGTGATCAATGAAAAGTCAGTATTAGTGTTTTCGGCCCTTCTCGCATTGGGGTTTGCCATCGCCGGCCTTGCCGTTGGATGGATTGCTGGCTCTTTAGTGATTATGTTCGACGGTATCTACTCGTTGATTAGTCTAGTGTTAACTTTGTTGTCACTGGGCGCGTCGTGGTATATCCACTCTCGTTACGCACGGCCGATCACACGTGCGCTGCTGACACCGCTTGTTGTCGCCATTAAAGGCGCCGTGATTATGCTGTTGGTGAGTTATTCTCTGTATGAAGCGGTCTCCTCCTTGGTCGAAGGCGGACGTGCGGTTAACCCGTCATTGGCGGTGCTGTTTGGTATTGTCAACGTGGTGGGTTGTGGTTACGGATGGTGGATGATTGCACGCAAAAACCAAGCAGGGCAAAGCCAGTTGGTGGAGGCGGAATCGCGCCAGTGGCAAATGGACACCTTATTAAGTCTGGCGGTCACCTTAGGCTTTTTAGGTGCTTGGTTAGTGGCGCATTCACCTTGGTCGGATTATGCGGTTTATGCAGATCCTATGATGATGGTGTTGATGTCGTTCTACTTCATCAAAGTGCCATTCGTCATGGTGCGTAACGCGTTAAAAGAACTCGCGCCTGTTACAGTAAAGTGGTATCGCACCCGCTCAATGGCGTAATCAGAACACGACGCAACACAGACCTAGCCAAACGATTCTCCTATATCCTTGCAGGGGTCGGCATATACTGAGGCGGCGTTTAGCCGCCTTATTTATCGCACTTTATGCACTATAACTTTTTATGTTGGTATTCATATCAACCTAGATACTGTGAACGATTTCAACGTAGTGTGACGGTATACATTTTGTTCTCTATGCTCGTCTGTTGAGGTGTTGGCAGCAGAACGTCGTGATGGCGCTTACACTGAAAAGTAACCATAGCGCTGCGGTAGAGAAAGAATGTTGCATATAGCAAAAGCGGAGTTAAATGATCTAGATACCCTCACCGTGTTATTTGACCAATACCAGCGCTGGCTTGCGATTCGTCCGCCGCTCAGTCAAACAAGGGCGTTTACTGAGCAGCGGTTGCGCGAGCAAGATACTTGTATATTGACCGCTTCTTACCAATCCTCCATGGTGGGATTTGTCCACCTAACGCCTTTGTATTCACTAGCGAGGGCGCGCCGTGGCTTAATTATTAACGATTTGTACGTGCAGCCGGATTCACGGCGACAAGGTATCGCACGGGCATTAATCTCGCACGCTCTCAAGGAGGCTCGTGCCCGCCAAGCCGCTTGCTTATTGCTACAAACCCATCAAAGCAACCATGCCGCTCATCATCTTTTTGAATCTTTTGGTTTTATTTGCGACGTTAGCCAGTATTATTTTCTGGACGTGACCGATTAACGGGTGACGAAAGGAGTAGCGAATGGCGTACGATTTTGTGGTCGTTGGGGGCGGTATCGTCGGCGTGGCCACCGCTTGGCAGTTGCAACAGCGATATCCAAACAAACGCACCTTATTGATAGAAAAGGAACCTGCTTTGGCCCAACATCAAACGGGCCATAATAGCGGCGTAATCCATGCTGGCGTGTATTATCCGCCCGGTAGTCTGAAGGCGGATTTTTGTAAGCGTGGCGCTGCCGCGACCAAAGCTTTTTGTGAGCAAGAGGGTATTCCTTATAAGCAGTGTGGCAAGTTAATCGTCGCGACCACAGAGACAGAACTGGCGCGGATGCATGATTTGTATCAACGTTGTTTGCTCAATGAGATCGAGTGTGAGTGTTGGGATGCCCAACAACTCGCCAGTGCTGAACCGAATGTACGCGGTTTAGGCGCGATCTATGTCAAAGCGACCAGTGTTGTTGATTACGCGCAAGTCACAGAAAAAATGGCCGGACGCTTTGTCGCAGCTGGTGGGCATCTTGTGCTAAATACTCAAGTGACGAAGCTACACGAAGACCACGACGGTGTGCTGATTGATACCCAATCGCAGGGAGAGTCGCAACGTTATCACGCCGAATTTTTAGTTGTTTGTGCTGGTTTGATGGCAGATCGCATGGCGAAGCTGCAAGGGTTAGCGACATCGTTTCAAATCATCCCCTATCGTGGCGAATACTATCAACTAGCGAAAAAGCATCGGGAGTTAGTGTCGCATTTGATCTATCCAGTGCCGGACCCAGATTTGCCTTTCTTGGGCGTCCATGTCACACGGATGGTTGATGGTGGTTTGACGGTAGGCCCAAATGCCGTTCAGGGCTGGAAACGCGAGGGGTATGCCTCATACAATTTTAGTTGGCGTGATACGCTTGATATGCTGCGTTTTCGCGGATTTTGGCGAGTCACTGCAGCGAATCTGCGCACCGGTATAAAAGAATGGTGGAACGCGCATTATAAACCGGGATACCTCAAGCAGGTTCGTAAGTATTGTCCGTCAATTCAATTGGATGATTTACACCCTTACCCAGCCGGTATTCGTGCCCAAGCGGTGTTGAATAGCGGTGAGCTGGTGGGCGATTTCCTCTTCGTTCGATCTGCACGCAGTCTCCATGTGTGTAACGCCCCATCGCCAGCGGCTACCTCAGCCATGCCAATTGCCGAACACATTTGTCAGACTATCAGTACGCCTCACAACGATTAATCGGCGGAGTATTGTGGTTGTCTCGTCCTGATGATTTAATGCTAGGGAGATTAAAAATCAAGGAAGACAAGATGTTATTGCCACCACCTCTTAAAAAAGGCGAGACAATTGGCTTTTTCTCGCCATTATCACCAGCCACCGTATTTGCGCCCCAACGATTTGAACGCGCGATGGATTATGTCAAAGCACAAGGCTTTGATCTGAAGGCGGGGGTATTGACCGGACAATCGGATCACTATCGCTCAGGCTCGATCAAGGCGCGTGCGGAAGAGCTCAACCAGCTGATCCGTGATCCGAATGTGCGCTGCATCATGTCGACGATTGGTGGAATGAACAGCAATGCTTTACTTCCCTATATCGATTATGCCGCCCTGGCTGATGATCCTAAGATTATCGTGGGTTATTCGGACCTCACTGCTTTACTGCTCGGTATCTATGCCAAAACGGGATTAATCACGTTTTATGGGCCAGCATTAGTGGCGTCTTTAGGGGAGTTTCCGCCACTGGTTGATGAAACCTTTGATGCGTTTCGAGCCGTAACAACTGAGAATGTAACGCTGCCGATGACCTATAATATGCCTGCCCAATGGACGGATGTCATGATTGATTGGGGCGAACAGACAGAGGCAAAACCGACCTATGAGAATGCATGGCAATTTATGGGAAAAGGTCAGGTAAATGGGCGCATTATCGGTGGCAACCTCAATACGCTGAGTGGGATCTGGGGAACACCTTATATGCCAGCGATTGAAACAGGCGATATTCTGCTGATTGAGGACTCTTTGCTTGATATTGCCACGGTTGAGCGCTCACTCGCACACCTAAAATTGGCTGGGGTGTTTGATACGGTAGGCGCGGTGTTACTTGGTAAACACGAGCTGTTTGATAACAAAGGAACGGGACGTTCAACCTATGACGTTCTTGAAGAAATACTCGATGGCCAGCCGCTCGCTGTGGTTGATGGTTTTGACAGTTGCCACACGCATCCGATGTTAACCACACCTTTGGGGGCCCAAGTCTGTATTGATTTTGATGCCCAGACGGTCTCACTCACGCAACCTTGGTTGGCGGGTGAGCACGCTGGGCAATGAGCTTGGATTAGTAAGCCACACCGATACGTTGGCGACGGTGGGCACCACTTTCCAGTTCGTCGATCATCGCGATAGCATAGTCAGCAACGCTGATTTTGCTGTCACCATGGTCATCGGTAAGTAAGGTATCCGCGCCAACGCGATAGCGGCCTATTTTGTCGCCCGGGAAAATCTCCGCAGCAGGGCTGACGAACGTCCAACCTAGGGTATGGGCGTGCTCACGGAATACCTTCAAAGCGTCGCCTTGAGCGAGTGCTTCTGCTTTATAAGCGTCAGGGAAGTCGGGCAGGCTGACCAGCTCGACACCCGGTGCAACTTCTAGCGAACCAGCACCGCCGACCCAAAGTAAACGTTTGACGTTAGCCGCGGGTAATTCGTCAATTAAGCGCTTAGCGCTGGTTGCTACCATCTCATGGTTGCCTGCAGCGCGCCCGCCCACGGCGGCAATGACTGCATCAGCGCCAGCAACGGCCTGTTGTACAGAGTGATGATTATCCAGCAAGTCGAATTGACGTACTTCGACATCGTCGCGGGTCACTTTTTCTGGGTGACGGACAAGAGCAATAACCTCATGCCCACGATGACGCGCTTCTTCGACGATTTGGCTACCGATCCAACCTGTTGCACCAATAATTGCGATTTTCATATTGTCTTCCTCATGCTGTGATTGCTTGGATGGATGTAGCTTATTAGCTTTCATTTATTGGATAAATAATCATAATAGATACAGTTTGTATCAATTATAGAGACAATATGGATAGGTTAACGGCAATACGTAGTTTTGTAGAGGTGGCCAATTGCAAAAGCTTTACGCGGGCGGCCGAACAACTCGGGCTAACGCGTTTGCAGGTTTCAAGGCATGTGCAAGAAGTCGAGCAATGGCTTGCGCAGCGTCTGTTGCATCGGACAACGCGTAAAGTCAGCTTAACGTATGCCGGTGAGCAAGCCTATGGTCATTGCCAGCGTATTTTGGACGAAGCGGCGGCGTTAACGTTGACGACTGGACGATTACAGGGCGCCTTAACCGGTCGTATTCGAGTTGCTGCGCCAATCGGGTTAGCGCAAGGGATCCTTGTTGCGCCAGTAACGCAATTTACCGATGCGCATCCAGAGGTCGTCATTGAAGTGATTGCCTCCGACCAATTTACGCCCTTAGTGGATGAGCGGGTCGATATTGCGCTGCGCTTCACACCTCAGCCGGATGAACATTTAATTGCCCGCAAACTCATGGCCATCGATTCTATAGTGTGTGCATCACCGGCATATATAGCCAGCGCGTCGCAGCCTAATCACCCGAGCGATCTCAGTGATCACCCGTGCTTAATTCATGTCAGCGGTGATCATTGGCAGTTTATTAAAGACAATCGCCGAGAAGAGGTAAGAGTGAGTGGGCCGATTCACGCCAACGACTTAGGCACCTTGGTCAATGCGGCGCGAATGGGAAAAGGGATTGTCCGTGTGCCATGTGATTTAGCCAATCCCTATGTGAAGCAAGGGGAATTGATACCCTTGCTGACCGATTATCGCTTACCGCCCAGTGCACTGTGGGCGGTCTATTTATCGCGTAGTTATCAACAGCCTGTCGTGCGCCACTTTATCGATCACTTAGCAAGCTGTTGGCAGCATGATATCCAAGCTCCCATTGATGGGTCAGATGCAGCGCATCAATAAAGGCATCGTCATGGCTGACCAATATATAGGCACCTTGATAATGATTAAGCGCGTCGACCAGTGCGTGTTTGGCTGAGATGTCGAGATGATTGTCCGGCTCATCCAACAGTAATAGTGGCTGGGCGTGCTGGTGGGCTACCGCTAACATCGCCACTTTCATCTTCTCGCCACCGCTTAAACTATCAACCGTTTGATAAACGCGGTCGCCACGTAACCCTAAGCTAGCAAGGCAGGTTCGAGCATCCGACTCTGACAAGTCGCTATGATGGCGCAAACACGATAGCAGTGTTTGTTTGGGTTCCAGTAGTGAGAAGTGTTGATCTAGATACACACAGTCACCGACAACGTCGATTGAGCCGCTGACAGGCGCGTGATGACCCATTAATGTCCGCAGTAACGTGGATTTTCCAGCGCCGTTTCTCCCTCTTAGTAGCCAATGCTCCCCCGCGTAGACAGACCAATCAAGCGGTTCAGTGTATCCGAATGGCAACTGACACTGAGTGGCTCTTATAAGCCGTTGCCGTTTCATTGGCTCTGAGTGATGCATATACAGCGTTGGGTTGTTTTCTGGAAGCTGCGTATCCAACGCGTCGAGTCGCTTTTGGTAACGCTTAAGTTGCTGAGAAAATTGTGTTTTCGCTCGAGACTTAGCGTCTTGCGCACTTTCTTTTTGTCCATCCAGAATCGACTTTGCCTGACTGGATTTTTTACGTAATTGTTTACCTTTTGATTCGCGCTTCTGTGCCTTTTCAGCGCTTTGCTGCTGTTGACGTAATACCTGTTTGTGCTGTTTATTCAGGTGCGTTCGTTTCGCGATGAGTGCTTCCTGTTCTTGCCGTTGCGTGCGAACGAACTCGTCATAGTTGCCCGTGTATTTTGCGATACCTTGTGGTGTTAAAGCATAGATAGCTCGCATATGGCGAAGTAGTTGTTGGTCGTGACTCACTGTGATCACTAACCCAGGATAGTTTTCGATCCAGCTTACGAGCTTATGTCGTGCAGCGCGATCTAGATGATTACTTGGTTCATCGAGTAATACGATATGCGCTTGAGAGTGAAAAACGCGATATAAACTCAGCAGCGTCAATTGACCACCGCTAAGCACATGCAAAGGCGCTGATAAAGCGGCATTAATACCTAACTGAGTTAGTATTTCCTGATAGCGTTCAGCGATATCCCAGTCATCATTTACTCGCTCGTAATGCGTTGGATCGATGCTTCCAGCTTGAATAGCCGCCAACGCTTGAAGCTGTTCGGCAATGCCCAGTACTTCAGCCAATGTTTGTGTCTTTGGCGCGGTAATATGTTGCGATAGGTAAGCAATATCACCATCGCGTTGTACATGGCCTGAATAATGAATTCCTTGCGGAGATGGCAACGTTTGACCTGCCAATAACGGGAGGAGTAGTGATTTGCCGGTGCCATTGTCACCCACAAGGCCAATGGGGCCGTGCTCAAAGGTGATAGAGATAGGCTCAAATAAGACTCGCCCATCGGGCAGTGTCACGCTGAGATCATGTGTAATAAGGTAAGGCATAAGGCCTCCTTTATGTAAAGCAACACAAAGGGGCGGCGGTATGTGCTACACAGAAAACCTGCGTAGAGACAGTTTGGCAATAGAGAAAACGTAAGCCCAGTGACCATGAATACCGACTAACCCCAAGATACCGAATATAAAAACGGTGTAATGAGTGTTAGTTGTTCATTGGCACAGACTCTGCTAAAGAAAGGAAATAAGACTATATAATAGGCGACTGGGCGTCTGCAACCCCAGCCGCTCGTGCACTACAACGCGAGTTTAGTGAGGTAGTGATGGCTTAACGTAAGTGAGCGTGCCAGCGGTTTGGGTAGGGTGTCGATTTCGAGGCTATCAAGTAAGTTTTTCACATGCAGTCCGAGTTCGGTATCACCACTGATACTGAGTTGGCGCTGGAAAAACAGCGTATCCGGATCGCAATAGTGAGTCGCCATTTTCAAAAACGCTAACCAATCTCCCTCGATACTGGCGTCTTCTTCACCCGATAAACGCACCAATAATTGGTTGTCTTCGTTCAGTGATACGAACCAATTGGCGTTGAGATCGCGCAAGCCAATGCGAATGGTACGGCCAGTAAGAAAGTCGAACTCGTCCTCTGCCAGCGGCACCGCAAAAGCGGTATTCATGACCTTCGTTAGCACCTGAGCTTGCAGTCCTTGTGGTAATTGAGTGATGGCTTTTAGCCCCGGTGTAATCAGGCTGGGTTGGGGCATTGGAAGACTAAGAGGTTGTTGGGTAATTGGGTTAACGAGCATTTGGCTTTCCTTTGGTGCCAATGGTTGAATGCCACTAGAGTAACGAGATTGATGGGGCTACCTTTGGATCAAGGTCAAAGAAGTCTTTAAAATCGAGCTAACAGGAAGTATTACTTTTGCATGACTTATATTTAATTCAGGAAGGAGTTTACCGACTATTTAATCTCTGATGAGGTTTTAGTTACTATGCTTGTCTAAATTTGTGTTGATATAAGATATTAAATCGCTTTCAGGTCTAATGTGATGTCCTGTTAATCACATTAGACCTAATGCTATCT
>NZ_MUFK01000058.1:0-13312 GCF_001996085.1 Salinivibrio sp. PR5 | reverse complement strand
GCTCTTTGCAGTGCCAAGTCTGGATAGCGGCGTCATCAACCCAAAAGGTAATCGAACCACGATTAATCAGTGCTTGATTGTATTGCTTCCAATTGCTGATTTTATACTTGGCTTTGCTCATCATCGGTGACCTGTTTGAGGCGTTGATGATCTGATCGCGGCTCGGATGATAAGTTCAATGATTTAGGAAACAACGCCCTCAAAGTCCGCATTGTTTAGTGTGGGCTTACTCATTTCATAGGCGTTGCTGATCAAATTATTCACCTAACACACTGATCCAATTTGGATTTTTCCATCAATAAAGGCGGTAGCTAACTGGCATACCAAGTCTTATGACTTTGTTCATCACTTTCACGTTGGCCAAGGCTTCGCCTGCTTGTGCATTGTAATTACGCAGAGTCAGCTTAGGGCTGAGTAATTTTTTGTATCGATACATCCCAGTTTCTGACAGAGAGCTTTGGAGATAACCCTTTTCTCGTTTCCAGTCTTCCAAGTTACCCGACTGTAAGGCGCTGACGGCTGCATTGCGAGGGTGGCCGTTCTCCCAGTAACCGCATTGCTGCGTGGTGGAATGGTCGGTTTAATGCCTTTTTTCTTGAGCACTTGATTGTAGGCTTTGGTATCATAAGCGCCATCAGCACTGACATGCTCGCCGCTAGAGTGATAAGTTCAATGATTTAGGAAATAGCGCCCCTTTAGTTTGGAAAAAAACTATTAATGTCAGAACTCAATAATCTTTGGAGCTGATTCAAGCCATCTCTCAATCGAGCCTCATTCCCGATTGACATCAGAGACAATCTCACATGTGGAGTACTTCCATTGTTTGCGCAGAAGTAACTACCACTGGTAACTATTACCCCTCGATTTTTTGCCTCCATAGCAAATCGATCCGCCTGCCAATGGGCAGGTAATGGTAGCCAAATATGGTACCCAGAGGCCGTAAAATCAATGGAAGTAAAAATTTCCCTTACCATTTTCTGCCTTTTATGTGCAACTTTCCTTTGTTGGTCTGCTAACCGAAAAGCATCACCAGATTCAATTAACAATGTCGCTGCAATAAAATTAATTGGAGACGCAAGCCAAATGTTAGTTCGAATATTTGCATTGAGAGCCGTTATCTGACTGTCTGGGGCTTTTAAGTAACCACAACGCATCGCAGGGCTAATTGCCTTAGATAACGCAGAAATGTGGAACGTATAATCTGGGGAAAAATTAGCTATTGGAGGAACTGGCTCATCATCTAAAAAGCAATAAATATCATCTTCAACCAGCCAAACTTTCTTATCATTGATAACTCGTGCTATTTCCTTTTTTCGGGATTCCGGCATTGAAATCCCTGTTGGGTTCTGATGACTAGGAATTGCTATTACCATTGCAGCTTGATGTGCTTCAATTGCAACCTCTAAAGCTTGTGGGCATAAACCATACTCATCAAGGTCCACACCAATCACATGACGGTCAGACATATTTACGATTGCCAAAATACCTGGATAGGTGAGTCGTTCGACTAGAATCGTGTCACCTGGCTTAGTCAAAGTGTCAACGAGTAAAGATAAAGCGTGCTGCGCCCCATTCGTCAGTAACATATTATCGTTGTTTCCCCCCTCTAAACCGTACTGTTTCGCCCATTTGACACCGGCCGCCCTATGGGCCTTATGTCCAGAGCTCTCAACATATCCAATTTCAGAAGGGGTCAGTAACTCCGCGGATTGCCGGTAGGCATTCTTCAATGCAGGTACATTTCTCTCTAGGCAAGGTTGAAGTATTGAGAAGTTAAAGTGTGTTTCTTCATCGGGGGCTTGTATGGCTTTATCAAGTTCCGAGTTTGCTCTCACGAACGTGCCACGACCAACAAATGACTCCAAACACCCTCTGTTGTTAAGCAACTTATAAGCTTTTGCAACGGTAGCAGGCGTCGTTCCAAGTTCGTCAGCGAGTAAACGATGGGTGGGTAGCTTTGAGCCTGGCGGGAACTCACCTGTTTCAATTTTCTGCTCTATAGCTTCAGCTATACGAATGAACTTACTATTATTCACAAAGGGACTCCTAGGATATGGAAAGCGAATTAATTAGCTTATTGTTAACTGTAACTTGCTGATAATTAGATTTGTCTACCATCAACCAACCAAATGATCGTTCGATAATTAAACAATTTATGCCAACAATACTTGATTAAAATATGCTTGCATATACATATCGTTAACATTTTAAAAACCAAAAATTAAACAAAAATCAACTAAAACGCTCTCCCTACCTCTTGGGACAATCCTCACTTTCAATCGATTATAACATCTGTCTTTTGGTTTTTGACTCTTTTAAATAAACACACCAACTCTATTGACATATGTCATTTTCGGCAATAGTCTACATATAAAACAAAATTGAGATAACTCAATAAAAGCAATGACAACATCAAATCAGGCTTAAGAAATGCAAAAAGAAGTGTTAGAGACACCTAAAAAGCAAAGTGTTCAAGAAGTACATGTATCATACAACGCTACAAATAAGCTAAAAAGAGCATTCAGTAATTTACGGTTTCGAGAGGACAATGAGTGGCTTAACGTAAGAGAGTGGCTTGGGAACGTAGTCAAACACAGTCTTAATGATGAAGTAATCAATGCTATTCAGGACTTTAAGTCAGATGATGATCAATGCGCCCTGATTGTCCGTGGTTTACCTGTTGATAGTAATTTATGTGCGACACCTTACAACGGGTATGTTCCCCCATCAAAAACTCCTTTAGCTAGCGCAATCCATATTGGGATATATCAATTGGCTAAGGTTGAACCAGTCTCATACCAAAGTGAAAATAAAGGATTCTTATTTAGACATGTGGTACCTGCACTCAATGCTCTAAATGAAAAGTTATCTCATGGCTCCACTTTTACCTTTGGTCATCATGTAGACAACCCAGATTTACCATTATCAAGTGAGCCCGTTACAGAACGAAGTGGCTGTCCTGAATTTTTATCACTGATGGCATTGCGTTCCGATCTCAAGGTTCGATCAAATTTTATTCTATTGGATAAGTTGATTGCTCAACTGAGCCGCGGTGTAGTCAACGAATTATGCCAATCTAACTTCCGTATTAACCGGCCTGATTCATTCGGTCAGTCTCGTTCGAGCCGTCTTCCTATTTTAGTAATTAGCGAAGACGGTGTGATGTTATGTCGTTATGACAAGGAAAATACCACTCCTCTTACCGAGAGTGCCGCAGCAGCACTAGTTATGCTGGAGGCTCAGTTAAAAAATGAGTCGTTAAAACAATACGTGGTCTATCAACCAGGTGATTTATTGATAATAAAAAATCAACGGCTTCTACATAGTCGCGAAGGGTTTAAATCTAGATCAGATGGTACAGACCGCTGGTTAGCTCGCATGTTTGGGATGAGTACGTTAGAGCGTATCGTTCCAGCCAGCCCAGAATTTAACCATATTGGAAAAGATTAAGGAAAATAATATGAAATCAAACAACGTCGCTTTTATTGGTTTAGGTGTAATGGGTTTTCCAATGGCGGGTCATCTTGCAAAAGCAGGGCACAAGACCAAAGTGTTTAATCGTACAGAAAGCAAAGCAAAGCTATGGGCTCAACAATTTTCCGGTGAATATCAGCCAACTCCTCGGTTAGCTGCGACAAACTGTGACATTGTATTTTTATGCGTGGGGAATGATGAAGATGTAAGAAGTGTTGTATATGGCGAAGACGGAGTACTCGCTGGTATGGTCCCAGGTTCTGTTTTGGTTGACCACACGACAACATCTGCAGAGCTTGCAGAAGAATTAGCCAAAGTCTGTATGGAAAAGAATATTTCGTTTATTGATGCTCCAGTATCAGGTGGGCAGGCTGGAGCTGAAAACGCAGCTCTTACAATTATGTGTGGTGGTGAGCAAACTGTTTTTGAACACGTAGAGCCCGTGATGAAAAATTATGGTAAGCAATCAACTTTAATGGGAAAAAATGGCCAAGGGCAGCGCAGTAAGATGGTCAACCARATCTGTATTGCAGGCGTGTTGAAAGGGCTAAGCGAAGGCCTCCTTCTGGCAAAAAAAGCAGGTCTAAATATAAACCAGTTAGTTGATGTGTTAAGGCATGGTGCGGCGGGGTCATGGCAAATGGAGAACAGAACCGTAACTATGTCGCAAGATAAGTTCGATTTTGGATTTGCAATTGACTGGATGCACAAAGATCTCAGCATTTGCCTTAATGAAGCAAATAAGATGGGTATTGATCTTCCGTTAACAGAAAAAGTAGATAGTGAATATCAATCCCTACAGCAACAAGGTTTGGGTCGTATGGATACGTCTGCACTTTTCAAAGTCTACAATCGATAACTTCGACAGGAATTTTCAGTATGGAACTCTTTGGTAACGACATTACACTTTTAATACTAATAGCATTAATGGTATCGGCCTTTGCGGCCGGTTTCATTGACTCAGTAGCAGGCGGTGGAGGATTAATCTTAGTTCCATCTTTTATCCTTGCTGGACTGCCACCTCAATTAGCTCTTGGACAAGAAAAAGTTGTCAGCACATTAGGTACTATCGCAGCAATACGCAATTTCATTCGAAATAAAAAAGTAATTTGGACTGCAGTGGCAACAGGGATACCCGCTGGTTTACTTGGTGCCTATGTCGGGGCAGAGGCCATTCTCTATTTTGACCCAGAGACGATTGGTAAAATTATCTTGGCGATGCTGCCGGTAGGGATCATCTTTTCCTTTCTTCCAAAAGGAAAACTAAGTGAAGAAACGGAAAAGCCTGTGAGCAAAGGCGTACTCTTGTTTGGTGTACCTGCTGCGGTGTTTGTAATTGGGTTTTATGATGGTTTTTTTGGTCCAGGAACAGGCAGCTTCTTGATATTAGCACTGCATTATTTACTCAGATTTGAACTGGTGGCTGCGTCTGCAACTTCCAAGCTATTTAATTTTGCATCCAATATTGGTGCTCTTATTGCCTTTATGATTGCAGGCCACGTGCTGTACCTTCTGGCATTGCCTTTGGTAGCAATGAATTTGATCGGCAATCACGTTGGTAGTTCGTCGGCGATGAAGTACGGGCCAAAACTGATACGTAGAACCATTTCAGCCTCACTCAGCCTTTTGATGTTCTCGCTGGGATATAAATTTCTGCTTGCCTAATAATAGTGAAGCCACCGCTCACTCTGTTGTGTAGGTGGCTTTCTATCGGCGTTGTTGATCAAATGAGTCACCTAACGCATCCACAATCGCCATCAGTGTCTTGAGGTTAGGATTGCCTTTTGGGCTGAGTGTGCGGTAGAGCGTTTCTCGTGAAAGACCGGTTTGGGTTGCAATATCATATGTTTAGGTTTTTATGTGTTAGGGTGCGTAGTTAGATGCCTTTATTCGGTTTGCATTTTTACCTGATCTTTAGGAGAGCCTAGCGGTGATAAATTGGGACGATTTAAAGTACTTTCTGGCGCTTTACGAATCAGGCAAGGTCAGTGACGCAGCAGCGAGGTTAAATGTAAACCATGCGACGATTTCAAGGCGTATTAATCGGCTTGAAGACGCGTTACGAATCAACCTTTTCGATCGTACTGGAGATGGATTTACGCCCTCAATAGAGGGCGAATTACTCTATGAGCGCTCTGTGATTGTGAGAGATGAGGTTGATGGATTATCGGAGTCAATTTCTCCAGACGCTCGTTTTAACCAGTCGGTGAAGATTTCGATGGTGCCATTTTTAGCTGAGAGCATGCTCGTTGAGCAACTAAAAAGTCTTCAATACCGTTTTCCAGAACTGAGAATAGAAGTAGATACATCGACTAGGAATCTGAATGTATCGAAGCAAGAGGTTGATATTGCGTTAAGAATGGGACTACCTAAGCAAGGAGAGTCCATATGTAAAAAAGTGGGAGAATGCTCCTTTCTGATTGCAGGAAACGCGTTTTGGATTGAGAGATTGAAAAACGGTGAGCCAGTGAATATTGTCACTTATACCTCTGAGCTGAGCCATTTAAGAGAGTGTCAATTTTTAATAGAAAAGCATGGCCTTAAGTCAATTCGATTCCAGGCTGATACTGTATCTCTACAGAAAAAGGCAGCAGAGCTTGGCTATGGTGTTGCGCTATTACCCGAAATAACACTTCGCTCCAGCCCTTTAGTGACTTTGGAGCCCGAACAACCCATAAAACGTGATATTTGGATGCTTTCCTCGAAAAGAACGCATGCCTCCACGTCAAAGAAAATTGTAATGGATTAAGTAGCGAAGATATGTCAAACCATGATTTAGCTGCTTTCCATACCCCTCGCTATATCAAAAATAGGTAAGTCAAAGACTAACGCTTCACTGATAAGCATTTTTGCACATCCCATGTGCATCAATAGCACTTAATCCGTTTCGGCAGGTGGATATAATTGGCTTAGTTTTCGAGGAGAAAGACGATGAATGAGATTAAAACACTCAGAGATATTGCCGGAGCGAGTAACTGTAAAGTCAATTGGGAAAGTGTAGCGGTTATTTTTATCGACTATCAGAATGAATATATACACGGTGCCTTGCCTTTAGGAAAATCCGGAGAAAAAGCATTGTTTAATGCCCAAAAAATCCTTGATAAAGCACGCCGCCTGTCTGTTCCGGTTTTTCATGTTTTACATAAAGGAAGTTCAAGCTCCCCCATCTTTAACTGTGATAGTGAGCTGTCTGATGTTGTCAGTTGTTTGACACCTATTTCCAGCGAGAAGGTGATACACAAGATGCTACCTAGCTCGTTTTATAATACAGAGCTTGAAAGTGCCTTGATACGAACCGGTTGTACTCAAATTTTGGTTGCAGGCTTTATGAGTCATATGTGCGTTATGGCAACGACGATTGGTGCTCTAGAACGAGGATATGAAGTGATCGTTTGTGAAGATGCCTGTGCGTCACGCTCATTGCCAGATCATCAAGGAAGCACTATTGATGAACGCTCTGTGCATGCAGTATCAATGGCAGCGTTGGGTGATCGCTACGCTTCTATTCAATCGACGCGCAGTATTATTACTTCATAGCAAAAAGCCCGCACTTTTCAGAGCGGGCTTGAGCATTTTAGTGTGGTGAACGGACTGTCTTACCAGCCTTTTACCACTGCGCCGTCAAAAACTTCCATTGCGGCGTTGTAAACCGCGTCGGTTTGGTAGGCTTTAACAAAGGTTTTCACGTTTTCAGCGTCTACGTTGTCTTTGCGCGCCACAATCAGGTTCACGTAAGGCGATTCTTTGTCTTCAACAAACAAACCGTCTTTGCTTGGGGTTAGGCCCACGCCCGCGGCAAAGGTGTTGTTGATGATCGCAATGTCCACATCTTCCAGTGAGCGAGGCAGTTGTGGGGTTTCTAGCTCGATGATTTCCACGTTTTTCGGGTTCTCAACGATATCCAGTTTGGTGGCGTTAATGCCAGAGCCTTCCTTAAGTTTGATAATGCCTTGCTGCTCCAGCAATACCAGCGAACGGCCAAGGTTCGATGGGTTGTTAGGCACGGCAATTTTGCCGCCTTCAGGCAAATCGGCCACGCTATCGAGTTTGTAAGAGTAGGCCGCAATCGGATACACAAAGGTGTTGCCTGCAATCGCAAACTCGTAGCCACGGTCTTTGATTTGTGCGTCGAGGTACGGTTTGTGCTGGAAGGCATTCACGTCCACAGACCCATCGGCGAGGGCGGCGTTAGGGGACACATAGTCGGTAAAGGTGATGAGCTTCACCTCAAGGCCGAGTTTTTTGGCTTCTTGAACTGCATATTCGGCCACTTGTGCTTCTTCACCGGCCATGACGCCAACGGTGATTTTGCTGTTGTCTTGCACGGAAGCTTCTTTTTCTCCACAGCCGGTAAGGGCAAGGGTTGAGGCCAGTCCAAGTGTGGCAAGCAGTGTTTTAATCGTGGTTTTCATTGTCTGTCTCCCTTTTAAAAAACGTATCCGTTTTGACGGTAGTCCCGCACCACTTGTGGCCGTGTGGCATCCCAAGTGGCTGGGACAAATGTTGTGTTTATGTGTTTGGGTGTTTAGCGGTGATTTGTGCGACGCACTAAGTAATCTCCGCATGATTGAATCGCTTGTACCAGCACGACCAGCATCACAACTGTGATCAGCATGACGGTGGTATCAAAGCGCTGATAACCGTAGCGAATGCCCACGTCCCCGAGGCCGCCACCGCCGACGGCACCCGCCATGGCTGAATAGCTCACCAAGGTGACTAAGGTGATGGTGGCACCATTGATGATCCCCGGTAGCGCTTCGGGCAGCAGCACTTTGTAAATGATTTGGGTTGGGGTTGCGCCCATCGCTTTTGCGGCTTCTTCCAACCCTGCGGGCAGTTCTAAAAGCGCCCCTTCAACCAAACGCGCAATAAATGGAATCGCGCCGACCGTAAGCGGCACAATGGCTGCCGCGGTGCCGATGGAGGTGCCCACCACAAAGCGAGTGAATGGGATGATTGCCACCAACAAAATAATAAACGGAATGGAACGGCCG
This sequence comes from Salinivibrio sp. PR5, assembly GCF_001996085.1. Lineage (NCBI taxonomy): Bacteria > Pseudomonadati > Pseudomonadota > Gammaproteobacteria > Vibrionales > Vibrionaceae > Salinivibrio > Salinivibrio sp. PR5. The sequence continues at coordinate 4,844 of NZ_MUFK01000058.1, read as the reverse complement.
ATGTTAACGACGGCGCCCAAAATTTGATTAACCCGTGGCTGTGCTTTCAGTCCGCCTTTTTTGGTGATGTGCAGCAGCACGCCAAGTGGGATCCCGAATACAAAGCCAAGCAATCCGGAGACCAACACCATGTAAATGGTTTGGCCGGTGGCATCGGCCAGCAGTTCAATCAGTGCTTGGTTTTGTCCAATCCATTGGGTTAACGCATCAATCGACATAGCCAAGTACCTCCGTGGCGACATGGTGTTTGTTTAGGTAGTGAATCGCATCATCAACAGCACTTTTCGGGCCCATAATCTCCGCCAAGAGTAGACCAAATTTCACGCCGCCGGCGTAATCAATGTCAGAACTTAAGATGCTGATATCAATATTAAATAAGCGCGACATCTGGCTGATCAGTGGCTCGTCGACGGTGGCGCCTGTAAATTCTAGACGCACCAGCGGATAGCTGCCTTTAAAGTAGTCTTTTTGTAAGCGTTGGGCGTAGTCATGTGGCACCGACAAATCCAAGGTGGAGCGAATAAAGTTTTTCGCCAACTCGGATTTAGGATGAGCAAAAATATCGCCTACGGGGCCAGACTCAACCAGTTCGCCATCACCAATAATCGCCACATCGTGACAGATGCGCTTCACCACATCCATTTCGTGGGTGATCAGCAAAATGGTGAGGTTGAGCTTTTCATTAATGGTTTGCAGCAACGACAAAATTGATTGGGTGGTGGCCGGATCCAACGCGCTGGTTGCTTCATCACAGAGCAATACATTTGGGCTTGGTGCCAGCGCGCGAGCGATAGCGACACGCTGCTTTTGTCCACCACTGAGGCTAGCAGGATACACATCACGCTTATCGGCCAAGCCGACCAAATCGAGCAACTCGCTGACGCGCGTTTCAATCTCATCGCGGCGCGTACCACTGAGCTCCAGCGGCAGGGCGATATTGTCGAACACGGTGCGTGACGATAGCAGGTTAAAGTGTTGGAAGATCATGCCGATTTTACGGCGCGCTTGGGTTAACTCACGGTTGGGCAACGCAGTAAGGTTGACGCCGCCCACGGTCACTGAGCCGCTGGTTGGGCGCTCAAGCAGGTTAACCATCCGTATCAGCGTGCTTTTGCCCGCGCCAGAGGCGCCAATCACACCAAACACTTTTCCTTTCGGAATAAATAAATTGATGTCTTTAAGGGCATGAATTCGGCGCTCCCCGAGTTCGAATACCTTGTTGAGTTGTTTTATCTCAATCATCACATGTCCTTAGCGATAAATCTTATGACATCTCGCAGCTGTCCAGCGCCTTGCACCTTGGCTGTCGGGTCTCTCTGGTTATTGATGCTATGGGTTCGTTAAAAACAAGTCAATGGATATTTTTACTTCTAGACGTCCAAATGGCAATAAGTCTAACCGTCCGGTTATAAAGTGAGCGAAGGGCTTGATCTCTGCAGGCAAAGCGCGTTAACTGACAGCTTCCGTACCTAACTGTTAAGACTGTTGTTTTTATGTCTCCGCTTTTAATTGATACCACCATGCTGACGCTGTTCATCCCTACCTTTTTTTTCGTGTCGGTCACGCCCGGCATGTGCATGACATTATCGATGACCCTTGGCATGACAATTGGCGTTAAGCGTAGCTTACATATGATGTGGGGCGAGCTTATCGGCGTGGGGCTGGTAGCGATCGCCTCTGTCATTGGTGTGGCGACGGTGATGCTGAACTATCCCGCGGTGTTTCAGGTGTTTAAATATGTCGGTGGTGCCTACTTGGCGTATTTAGGTGTGCAAATGTGGCGCTCTCGCGGCAAGATGGCGATCCCAAATGAGGATGACGATACCGCCAATGAAGCCTCAGCATTGTCGTTGGCTGCGCAAGGCTTTGTGACCGCCATTGCCAACCCAAAAGGTTGGGCGTTTATGATCTCGCTGTTGCCGCCGTTTATTAACCCTGCGATGTCACTCCCCAGCCAGTTGAGCGTGCTGGTGTTGATCATCCTTTGCACGGAATTTAGTTGTTTAATGCTGTATGCCAGCGGTGGGCGTACCTTGCGTCAGTTTTTGCAGCAAAAGGGCAATGTGCAAATGCTGAACCGAATCGCCGGCACCCTGATGATCGGGGTCGGATTTTGGTTGGCGTTGGGGTGAATTAACTTTTAATAATTCTGCAAATAATTAGAATAACCACTTAAATTCATAGGCTTGGTCGATTATTGTGCAATTTAGTGGGGCTGAGACGCAGCTTGTTTATGATTTTCTCGATTTGTCCGAGGAAGAACAGGAAGTATGGTTAAGTCGGTTGAAAGTCACGTCTCCCTCTCAATACGCACAACTCTTGCCATTCTATCATTGCGATACACAGCCATTGCTGAGCCAAATTTGGTCAGATGGGGCTCAATCTTTCATCGCATCACAGCTGTTTGAACCGAATACTACGTTGGATAAATATCGTCTCGGTGAGGAGATTGGCCGCGGTGGAATGGGGGTTGTGTATCGCGCTTATCGCGATGATAGTACGTTTGAACAAGAACTTGCCATAAAGTGTATCCACCCCTCTTTGTACCCTATTATCGGTAGAAATTCTCTGTTCAAAGAAGCACAGATGTTGGCGCGTTTAAGTCACCCCTGTATCGCAAAGGTGTTTGATGGCGGGATCAGTGACGGGTGTGTTTATATTGTCATGGAGTATGTGGATGGATGCACGCTTGGAAAGCAGATAGCAACGCAGCCAACGTCGCAAAAGGCACGACTATCCTTGTTTGTGTCGATTTGCTCAGCGATTGAGCATGCGCATCGCCACCAAATGATTCATGGTGATATTAAGCCGGATAATATCCTGATTGATAGAGACGGACAGGCCAAAATTATCGACTTTAACCTCACACAAAAACTTGAATGCTATCCAAGCCCTGATAGTGATGATGGTGTGTTGGCCTACAGTGAGAGTTATGCAAGCCCTGAACAAAAACGTGGCGAATACCTTACCCAACAAACAGACGTATACGCATTAGGCAAATTGTTAGCATTTCTACTGACTGCGGACGGTAAAAAGCCCAATCAAGAGTTGGCATTGGTAATTACTAAAGCGACAGAAGAAGAGGCAGATAATCGCTACGTGACTGTCAACCAGCTTCGTAATGACGTTATTCATGTGATGAATAAAAAGCCGATTTCTGTTAAGCAAGATAATTGGCTCTATCGATTACGCTGTTTAGTACGACGACGGCCTATCCCTCTATTTTTATCGATCGTGTTGGTCGTGTCTGCGTTTGTGTTTAGCCTAGTGTTAGTGAAAAAAAATCAGCAGCTTTATTCTGAAAAACAGGCATCTGAAGAGCTGGTTATGCATCTGACACAGTTGATGTTTCATGGTAAAGAAACGTACGACCACCCGATTAGTTTTGAGGTGATGTTAGATCTTTCTCGTCGTCAAATTCTTGCAAATCCCCATGTCTCTGATGATGTTAAACAAAAATTAATTGTCGCTATGATGGTCCCTCATCCGAGTACTTCAAAAAATGAAAAATAAAATTACACTGTTTTTACTATCCTACATGAGTGTGATACTGCCAGCGCAAAGTGAGCCGCAATTAAGTGGCTATTTTATTGATGCTCCTGTTACAGGTTTATATTACGAAACATCCTCGGGGCATCAAGGCTTTACGGATAAAGGTCGATTTGAATATGACGAGGGTGACGCTGTTAAATTTTATTTAGGTCAAGATAACCGCGGAGCTTTAATTAGTACAATTTCAGGTCAAGAAATTGTGACTCCTAATAATATTTCCACTCAGCCAAGTAGAAGTATTAATCTTACTCGCTTACTGATGTCACTGGATAGTACACCAAATAACCGTAATAACATCACGATTGATGACAGTGTGAGGAACAATACTGGGCTAATAAACACACTAAACAATCTTGACTTAAGCTACTTAGATAGTCATCTGGATGAGTTTCAACTTGCATTTGTATCCATCGAAGAAGCTGCTCGTCACCTTAAAAAAAGCCACGAGTATATTAAGGATAGATTTGCTTCAGAGCATAAAGTGCTTGATGGGAAAGATACAGTGTTCATCTATGAAACCGTCAAGAAAAGAGACTATAAAGGAAATATCTGCGCCATTAATCTTGACCAACTAAGGAATCCTTATTACCACGCGCCGATAGGCAAAACGGTTTTTGAGATAACAGATGACACGATCATTGAATATCCTTCAATAGGCGATAGGTTCAAAGGGTGCCAGCTTGATCCTAATAACGACCAGAAGGTAGTAGTCAGCCCACTCAGTGAATTTGGTGGTGGACGAGGCCTAGTAAGTTGTGCTAGCCAGGGCTGTCGACAATATCAATTAAATGGCTTTTACATTGACGATCGACAAGATGGTAGCGATTGGAAATATCGTTCTATTGCCATAAATTATGATGAGAAAACGCATCTTTTAATGGAGAAATCTCAGGGGCTAGGCAAAAAAAAACATATTGAACACAACAATGTTGCTGAAGGTGTGACTTTTATTTATCCGAAGCGTAAAGAGAGTTTTATTGATTACTCCGGAGTATGGATAAAGAAAACATTTAATGGCAGCGAAACTTCATCTCAGTGCGTATTGATGAAAGGTGATCGTCTCCTAGAAGGGCCTAAAGAAACAGATCATTGTCCGATCACAGAATCAAGCTATCAGTTAATGGATAAGTTTTTGTATCGAGATGCCTGGTGGCTAAATGAAACGGGCAAGACTGCTTTGTCTGCACTCAATGTTACTGTGAGTTGGTTTGATATAGATAAGGGCGATCAATACACCAGTTGGGAGTACTTGCCAGTTAATGAAAGTTGGTTAGGCGGGACTATCTATCAAT
>NZ_MUFK01000057.1:0-14553 GCF_001996085.1 Salinivibrio sp. PR5 | reverse complement strand
CGTTTATGCTGTTTTGTTAAATAATTATTAATTTAAGGCCAAATTCGAGCATAAATTCTAACCAAAGAAAGAAATAAAGCAGGGTGCGTTTTATGTCTTCAGTTTCATAGCAAGATACGCTGTGATTTGATGTAAAAAAATGACAACTGACAGTAAAAACCTGTGAGGCACGTAGCCATGTATTTTGAGAAAACTGTGGCAAAATAGCGCTTCTATAAGCGACGCAACGGAAAAAGATGTCGCGAATCAAGGATGGTTGTGATCACACAGGAGCCGCATGGCATTTTTCATTTTATTTACATTTCTTGTTTTAGGTGCGGTGCTTGGCTACGCGTGGCGTGAGCGACAAGAAACCGTCGCGTTAACCCATTGGCGAGTGTATATGGCTGATCTCGATACGCCCCATGCCATTGTTACCGCCGATGATGGTGACATCTTGTATGCCAATGCTGCTTGTGTGGAGGCATTTTCATTGGTGGACAGCAAAAACCACTTTAAAACGGCCAATGAGCACCAGCGACAAGCGGTACGCGCCTTTATTGTTGCGCAGCAGTGGCCACGTCCTTTCTCTAATGTCGAAGCTAAAGTCAAAGCGCCCGGCGCGAATCGAGTACGCATTGGCGTGCGCTTGTCGGGCTTACCCATTCGTTGTCGGCGTAAAAAAGCATGGTTAGTGTCGCTAGCACCGCTGGCGCGCCACGCGCAATGGCAGTTACAGCATCAAGAACATGGTGTTTTGCTTAGCGTGATTAATTCGTTGGCTGAATTGGTTTGCTTTCAAGATGTCGATGGCAATGTGGTGGGAACCAATGCGGCCTTTGACCGCTTTTGGCGAGGCCGCGAGCAAGAGGGCATTATGTGGCATGCCGATCAGCCGTTGTCTGGCTCAAAGACGGTGCGTACTTGGGCATCGCAGTTAAACGGCGAAAGCTGTTTGCTCGAAACTAATATCACCGCGCTTAAAAATGATCAGCAACAGGTGGTTGGCACCTTGAGCATCAGTCATGATGTGACCGACTGGCACCAAATGCAGCAAAGTTTGCAACGCGAGGTGCATCATCGCCAATCGGCTGAGCAAGCGCTTCAGCAACGGAGCAATTTACTGAGCGCGATTTTTAATGCCAGTGTGGATCCGATTGGGATCTTTGATCAGGACTATTACCACCTTGCCTGTAATCAAGCCTATGCCGATGCGCTCGGGGTCTCCATTGAAGCGCTTGAGACCTCTCCAGCGCAAGAGGTCGTCGATGCAGATATTTTTGATCAGCATCGTCAGCGCGATCAGCATGTACTGGATACTGGGGAAACCGTTACCTATGAAGATGTGATTTGGCGGCCCAGCGGCGAGCAAACTTGGTTTGAAGTGACGAAATCGCGTATTGATGATCCGGTGACTGACAGCTTTGCAGTACTGGTGATGGCGCGCGATATCACCGAACGTAAGCACACCCAACAACAGCTGGCGGATGCGATCATGTCATTCCAAGAAATGAGCTTTGTGGATAGTTTGACCCAAGTGGCGAATCGACGCAGCTTTGATGAGCAATTGCGCAAGTTGTGGCGGTCACACGCCCGTGAACAAACACCGCTTGCCTTGATCCTCTGTGATATCGACCATTTCAAACTTTACAACGATAATTACGGCCATCAACAAGGCGACTGGGCCTTGCAGCAAGTGGCGAATGCTTTTAAATCGGCGATTAATCGACCACTTGATGCGGTCGCGCGTTATGGTGGAGAGGAATTTGCTATTGTATTGCCTCACACTGAGCTTGATGGGGCTGCTTTAGTTGCCGAGCGGGCAAGGGCGGCGTTGGCCGAGCGTGAAATCGCGCATCAGTATTCCCCGGTCGCAGCGGTGATGACCGCGAGTCTCGGCGTTGCGTGTATGATCCCCTCACCCGAAGGGGATTATGGGGAGCTTATCCATCAAGCCGACTTAGCCATGTACCAGGCGAAGCGGCTGGGGCGCAATCAAGTCAGCTTAATGGGACCAACGTCTAGCGCTACAGAGAACGATGCGCGACGCCCTGAGCCTGAACACTTCCACTCTTAACTGGCGTGTAGTAAGCCTTTATGAAACAACTCAAAGTATTAGCGCAGTATTATGTTGATTTGCTGGTCAAGCTGGGCATTGTCCGCTTCAGCATGCTACTTGCACTCGCGCTTGTGGCACTGGCCGTGGTGGTGCAAGTGGGCATCACCTTGGTGCTGGAAGGCACGGTGCAAAATATCGACATTATCCGCTCGATTTTCTTCGGCCTGGTGATTACCCCTTGGGCGGTTTATTTTTTGTCCGTGGTGGTGGATCAGCTGGAAGAATCGCGGCAGCGCTTATCTAAGCTGGTGTCTAAATTAGAAGAGATGCGTGCGCGAGACATGCGTCTTAACCGGCAATTGACCGAAAATATTGAGCAGCTGAATTTAGAAATCGACGAGCGTAAAAAAGCTGAGAGTGCGCGCCAAGAGGCGATTAAGGATCTAGAAAACGAGGTGTATCAGCGGGAAAAAGCACAGCTAGAGCTGGCCGAGCAAACCGCATTGCTGCGCTCGTTTATTGATGCGTCGCCGGATCTGATTTATTACCGCAATGCCAAGGGGCAGTTTTCCGGCTGTAACCGTGCGATGGAAGAGCTGACCGGCTATAAAGAGAAGGCGCTGAAGGGCCTGACGCCGTGGGATGTCTATCGCGAGGATATCGCCGCGAAAGTGGTGGAGACCGATCAGCAAGTCTTTGATAACAATGTCTCCATTACCTACGAGCAATGGCTTGAGTATCAAGATGGACGCAAGGCCTATTTTGAACTGCGCAAAGTCCCTTTCTTTGCGCGAGACGGGCGTCATTTGGGATTGCTGGGCTTTGGCCGTGAAATCACCGAACGTAAGCGTTATCAAGATGCATTGGAGAAAGCGAGCCGAGATAAAACCGCCTTTATCTCCACCATCAGCCACGAGCTGCGCACACCGCTTAATGGGATTGTCGGGTTGAGCCGTATGCTATTGGACTCGCCGCTGGATGATGATCAACGCAATTACTTACGTACCATTTACGTCAGTGCCATCACCTTGGGTAATATTTTCAACGATATTATCGATTTAGATAAATCCGATCGAAACCGGCTGTCCTTGTATCCCACTAGCATCGATCTGCGTGAATTTGTTACTGAGATTGAAAACATCTCTGGCCTGATGGCGGAGCAAAAAGGGCTGCGTTTTGAGCTTGAACGGGTGACAGATTTGCCGGAATTTGTCGCCGTGGATGCGACACGACTACGGCAAATTTTGTGGAATCTGGTCGGGAATGCGGTCAAGTTCACCAAGCAAGGCTGTGTGATCATCACCGTCAGTGCAGATGTGGAGGACGACAACGCGCATCTTTGCTTTGAAGTTGAAGACAGCGGGGTGGGGATCCCTGCTGATGAGCAAGATAAAATTTTTGCCATGTACTATCAGGTAAAACAAGGCGAAGAAAACTTGCATGCTGTGGGAACTGGGATTGGACTCGCCGTGTCTCGCCAGTTAGCACGCATGATGGGAGGCGACATTACCGTCGATAGTGAAGAAGGCGAAGGGAGTACCTTTACCGTCACGGTTTCCGTGCCTTTGAGTGAGCCTGCGGATGATGAAGTCCAACTGCCCACGCGCAGCGATAGCCGCTTACGCATTTTGCTTGTCGAAGATATTGAGCTGAATATCACGGTCGCTACCAATTTATTGGAAAGTCTAGGCCATGAGGTGACCGTTGCGCGAGATGGTCAGTCGGCACTCAACACCTTTATGCCGGGGGCGTTTGATTTACTGCTGTTAGATATTCAATTACCGGATATGACCGGCTTTGATATTGCAGCAACATTACGCGAAACACAGTCGAGCTTACCACCACTTGTTGCATTAACCGCCAATGTGATCAAAGACAAAGGCGAGTACATCGACAAAGGCATGGATGATGCGATCAGCAAGCCGATTAGTGTCGCGGCACTTAGCCAAGTGATTGAGCGTTATGCGTTGGCGGAGGGGCAAGAAGCGGTGACTGACGAGAGTGCGTCGACGCGGCCAGTCGCAAGTGAGCAAGCGGAAAAGCTGTTGGATATGGACATGCTCACCGGCTATGTCGAGCTGGTTGGCACCGAGCCTGTGCGAAAAAGCATTGAAATGTTTGAACAATTGATGCCGGAATACATCGCGATTCTTGACTCGAATATGACCGCACGCGACCAAGATGGCATTGTGTCGGAAGCGCATAAAATTAAAGGTGCGGCAGGCTCAGTGGGCTTAAAGCATGTGCAAAAAGTGGCTCAAAAAGCGCAGTCTCCCGAGTTACCTGCGTGGTGGGAGAATATTGCCGATTGGGTTGATGAAATTAAAGTAGGCTATCAGCACGATCTGACGGTGTTAAAAGCATGGTTAGATGAGCAATCCTCCTAAACACCACCAACTAACTAAACAAAAAGGCGCCATCAGGCGCCTTATTCATATTGGGTGTGCAACTTATTGATCTTCGAGCTCACCGCAGAAGCGATAGCCTTCACCGTGAATGGTGGCAATGATCTCTGGGGTGTCGCTGTGTGATTCGAAGTGCTTACGAATACGACGAATTGTGACATCCACAGTACGGTCATGCGGCTTGAGCTCGCGACCTGTCATCTTTTTCAACAGCTCAGCACGGGTCTGGATTTTGCCTGGGTTTTCACAGAAGTGCAGCAGGGCACGAAACTCTGAACGCGGCAATTTGAACGACTCGCCTTCAGGGTTAATCAAAGAGCGGCTGTTGATATCAAGAACCCAACCATTAAACACATACTGTTCAACGTTGCGTTTTTCTTCACCACCGTTCACGCTACTCATCGCACGGGTTAACAAGTTACGTGCACGAATGGTCAATTCACGAGGGTTAAATGGCTTGGTGATGTAGTCATCGGCACCAATTTCCAGCCCTAGGATTTTGTCGACCTCGTTGTCACGGCCCGTCAAGAACATCAATGCCATGTCGCCTTGTTCACGCAATTCACGCGCGAGCAATAGACCGTTTTTACCGGGCAAGTTGATGTCCATAATCACCAAGTGCACTTGATGATTGGATAGGATTTGATGCATCTCGTCGCCATCGCTGGCTTCAAAGACATTGTAACCTTCCGCTTCAAAGATACTTTTCAGCGTGTTACGTGTGACTTGTTCATCTTCTACAATCAGAATTTGCGGGGTTTGCATTGGCGATACCTAATATCTAAATAGAATCCGGTTGCACTTCACAGTCTAGTTCCACTAGCCCATGAAAAAAATTTACAAAATTGCGAGAGGATGCCTCGCAATCAACATATGGCACGCCATCCATAGAGAGGTGTGTGTCGATGCTAGACAACGCACCGTGTGTTCCAGTTGAGGTGGGGCGTTATCGGCCCTCGTAAGCCTCAGAGGCAATCACTGTTATATCCATTGATTGCCGCTAATTGTATTCATTTAACAGCGCGCTAACAATATATTACGGTGAACGTTGATGATTTTTTTCATCCTTTATTGACCCCAATCAAAAGCATCTTTGTTGGTGATTAGGGTCAACTTCCCGTTTAACTTTATGAATACTAGCGCATAATTAGCAATTAAGCATAATGTTAGTAACGAACAGGTGTAAATAATGTGTGATCAGAATAACGCCAGCGATTTGTGGAAAACTTACCAGCAGATCGCATTTCGGGCACCCCAAGCACCTAGTGTCCGCTCTTTTGCCATTCTTACCGCATTTAACCCTCGCAGCCAACCTTTATCTGAGAAAGAGAATCAATTACGTAATCGTCAACTCGCGGATGAGATGGAGAAAGCGGGGATTCGCTATTGGGTAATGCATGGTGGGGCGCCTGATGGCAGCTGGTTTGAGCCGGGCTTTGCGGTTGCCCTGAATCAAGACGAAGCGATTGCATTGGCGAAAACGTGGCAGCAAAACGCGATTTATTGGGTGGAGGAGGATACATTATGGTTACTGCCTGCACTGATGACAGATTTTGCGCCGCAGTCACTAGGCGTGACGTTTTCATCACTGCTGGAATTGACAAACTCATCACTGGACTGAGGAGAGCATCATGGACGATAGACTACCTGATTTATGCGATAACCACCCAGACGCTGTGCGTTGGCTACCCATTCAGTGGCAAGATTTTGGCGCGGTGAGCGGCTTTGAAGGACGGATACGTACTGTCCGCTGTTATCACGATAACTCCAAAGTGAAAGCGCTTCTCGCAACGCCCGGCCAAGGTCAGGTTTTAGTGGTTGATGGCGGCGGTGCGATGGATCGTGCGTTATTGGGCGATATGATCGGAAAAAGTGCGGTCGATAATGGTTGGGCGGGGGTGGTGATTGCCGCGCCAGTGAGGGATGTGGCGACGCTTGCCACCTTGCCTATTGGCATTAAAGCACTCGGCGTCTGTCCGATTAAAACCCAAAAACGGGACAGGGGAGAGGTAGATGTGGTGCTAACGCTGGAAGGCGTGTTAGTGACCCCGGGTGACTACCTGTATGCTGACAAAAACGGTGTGCTGGTTTGCGCGCAGCCTTTGAGTACGGTCAGCGACGTGGGTTAAGCATTCACGCCGTCGTTACACGTTGTTAAAAGCGTAACCCGACGCCGAGTTGGTAAATGGACTCGGTGTCTTTTTCAGGATCGAACTCTACATCTAGCCCGGCATTGACATCGAAAGAGTCACTCAATTGGTAGCGGCTGCTGACTCCCCATTGGTTAACGCTTTTATCACGTTGATAGCCGTGGCTCAGCTGGCTAGAAATATGTAATTTGTCGGTAAATCGGTACTCAATGCCGCTGAGTAAGCCGCGTTGCGTGGGGGCTGTCTGGGTTTCGCTTTTCATTTGCGTGCCAAGATAAACGGAGAGATTACTCAAGGGGTAGCGATAGCCTGACTCGATGGTCCAGCTATCAAATCCGTCTCCTGCCGAGGGCATCGACTGGATAAAAAAGCGATTAGAGTCGGCTATCGTTTCGGTCTCGAACGATAGCATTTGCTCGCCAAATGCAGGGGTTGCCACTATATGCAAGGCGAGTGCGAACAATCCGAATTGTTTCACTCTAGGTTCCTTTGCGTTGTTATTTTTGTCGGTTTAGTCACCGCTGATGATCAGTGTAGACAAAAAAGTGTGCGCGGTCGCAACTTTGTCTAAAAAAACGTCATGCTATTGACGTACCTGATAAGCGCCAGCGTGTGATGACGATGATAAAACAACAAGCAAAATTGACGCCAGGTTAAGCTTGTTTAGGCTTTGACTAACTGAAGCGCATCGCTGTAGGGGCGCACATCATGGAAGTAGCCCTCTTGGACCTGATGTTGCAGTTGCTGCCAAAATTCGGCCTCAAAAAGCTCGGGATGTAGGCGCTCAAACTCATCACGTAGTGCAGGGTTGACCAACAAAAAGGTACGAAACTCTTCGGGAAACACATCATTTTCTCCCACGCTGTACCAAGGCTCTGCGGCTAGCTCATCTTCTGGATAACGCGGTGGCGGTATGCGACGGAAGTTGACCTCAGTGAGATAGGCGATTTCATCATAATCGTAGAAAATCACCCGATTATGGCGGCTGACGCCAAAGTTTTTAAACAACATGTCACCGGCAAAAATATTGGCAGCTGCGAGCTCTTTGAGGGCATCACCGTATTCTTGCACTGCTTGGGTTAAGGCGTCAGGACTGGCTTGCTCGAGGTAAATATTGAGCGGGATCATCCGCCGCTCCATATACAAATGGCGGATCCGTACTTCTGTGTCAGTGACGGACACACATGAAGGCGCCACGTTTAGCAATTCGTCAATCAGTGCATCGCTGAAACGGTGACGAGGAAAGATAAAGTTCCGATACTCCTGCGTGTCGGCCATGCGTCCCACCCGATCGTGCTCTTTAACGAGGCGGTATTTATCGCGCACTTGGGCGTGCGTCATTTGTTTTTGCGGTGCGAATTTGTCTTTGATGATCTTAAACACAAAGCCGTATGAGGGCAGCGTGAACACTGACATCACCATCCCTTTGATCCCCGGCGCAATATCAAACAAGTCATCAGAATTATCCAAATGATAGAGAAATTCGCGGTATAGCTCGGTTTTACCATGTTTTTGACAGCCGATCGCGGTGTAGAGCTCTGCTGGGGTTTTATTGGGCATCAACTGATTAAGAAAGTCGACTAAAGCGGCTGGGACGGGGGCATACACCATAAAATAAGAGCGCGCGAAACCAAATACGATACTCACATCGTCGCTATCGGTAATACATGCATCAATATACAGCTCGCCGTCATCTGAGATAAGCAAGGGCAGCACGAGGGGACGGCGTTGGTTCGCCATATCCAGACGGCCAATTAAGTACGCCCCTTTGTTGCGAAAAAACGGCTGACGCACCATTTCAATGGTGAAGCTCATGGTTAACTGCGGACCAAAGCGTTGCTGAAGGATTTGCGTAATGCGCTTAAGATCGCCACTTTTATCTCGCCACGGCAGGGTAAAGGGCGTGCTGTCTAGCATGCGCTCTAGCGTGGCATAAATGCCAGCTTGCGATTGAAAGCGTCGCAACAAGGGCGTTGGATACTTGGGAATACGTCCGCCTTGTGAACTTTGCACAAACAGTTTGTCACGACGAATATTTCGGTGTTCGAAAATACGGCAATACACCGAATTGAAAAAACTCTCAGCGATATCGTAGCGTGGGTAATCATCAAGGAGTTTGATGTAGGCTGCTTTCACTGCCATCAAAAAGGAGCGTGTGGCGTGTTCTTTGCCCAGCATAGCCCGCAGTTGCTGACTCACTAAGCCGACATGGTGATCGTAAAATTGAATACGCGTTTTCAGTGCTTGCTGCACGCTTTTCCAATCTTGCTGCTCAAAGCGCTCTTGAGCGCCTGATGTCACATCTAAGAAGCGACCATACATGGCATCCGAGCCCTGTAATATCGTATTTGCGACTAATTGCGCCATGGCGTCCTGTGTCATTCGCGTTCTCTGCTTCCATGCCGTTTTTGTTCTCTTCAACCTCTCAGAGTTTTGGCGAAAAAGCAATCAGTGTCACTTTTTTGTTGACCTAGGCGGCATGATTCGATACACCTAAATAGAACTCAACAAAACAAACGATAAACGCAACACACATGCAACTGACGATCAGCACCTTTACCACCACAACAACCACCATTATTACTGGCACAATGTGTGTTGGTGCGGGCTGATACGCACAGAATTTCCAAGAAAAGCCCGTACCCTCACCGGTACGGGCTTTTTTTTATCTTAAGAGAGAGGTCCCAAACGGATGCGAGTTTTAAAATTTGGTGGCACATCGCTTGCCGATGCAGAGCGATTCAGTCGTGCCGCTGACATCATTGTTAGCAATCAGGGTCAGAGTGACGTCTCTGCTGTTTTATCCGCCCCAGCGCGTGTTACCAATATTCTGGTGTCCGTGGTGGATAACACGGTTAAATACGGAGAGGCTGAGCTGCCACTCAAAGAGCTAGAAACCATTTTCACCGCGCTGTTCCAAGGCCTTGCCGAACGCCAGCCTAATCTCGACACCCAGCCTTTGTTCGATAAACTCTCTCGCAGCCTCGGGCAGCTACGTCAATATGTACACGGTATGAACCTTCTGGGGCTTTGCCCGGACAGCACCTATGCGCGGGTGGTCAGCAAGGGGGAGCGTTTGTCCGTGGCAGCCATGCAGGCGTTGTTAGCGGCGCGTGGCTATCAAGTCTTTGAGATTGACCCGGTCAGTTATTTTGCCGCTTCTGGCAGTTACCTGAGTGCCGAAGTAGACATTGAAACCTCTTCGCAACGCTTTAAACAGTCTCCCATTCCCGCTAATCATGTTGGCTTGATGCCGGGCTTTATGGCCGGCAATGAGCAAGGCGAGCTGGTGACTTTAGGCCGCAACGGCTCCGATTACTCCGCTGCGGTGCTGGCCGCTTGTGTCCGCGCAGAGTGCTGCGAAATCTGGACGGATGTCGATGGTGTCTATAACTGCGATCCCCGCTTGGTGCCAGATGCGCGTTTGCTGAAGTCGCTAAGTTATCAAGAAGCGATGGAGCTGTCGTACTTTGGTGCCAAAGTGCTCCACCCTAAAACCATCGCCCCTATTGCTCGCTTCCATATCCCTTGTTTGATTAAAAATACGGCCAATCCTCAAGGCGCAGGTACCTTGATTGGCGATGATACTGGTGAAGATAAGCTTGCCATTAAAGGAATCACCACGCTTAGCGATCTGAGTATGGTCAATATCTCTGGTCCGGGCATGAAGGGAATGGTTGGTATGGCTTCACGTGTGTTTGGCGCCATGTCATCCGCGGGCGTTTCCATCGTGCTGATCACCCAATCGTCGTCGGAGTACAGTATTAGTTTCTGTATTCAAGCGCAGGATAAAGTGAAAGCTGAGAAGGCGTTGCGGACCCACTTTGAACTTGAGCTTAAAGATGGTTTGCTTGAGCCTGTTGAGTTTATCGATCACCTATCGATTGTCTCCTTGGTAGGGGATGGTATGCGCACTTCAAAAGGGATTGCGGCGCGCTTTTTCACCTCGCTAGCGGAAGTGAATGTCAATATTGTCGCCATTGCTCAAGGTTCATCAGAGCGTGCTATCTCGGCGGTTGTCCCCTCAGAGCGTGTCTCGGAAGCGGTGAAAGCCTGCCATGAAAACTTGTTTAACAGCCAACATCACCTCGATGTGTTTATCGTCGGTGTGGGCGGTGTCGGTGGCGAGTTGATTGAGCAAATTCGCCGTCAACAAGCGAAGCTGCAGCAGCAAGGCATTGTGATGCGTGTCTGTGGACTGGCAAATAGTAAAGGCATGTGGCTGAACAGCCAAGGCATTAACCTAGATAGCTGGCGTGATGAGCTGCCCAATCACCTTTCGCCGTTTAGCCTTGCCGGTATGATCCAGCTGGTGCAGCGCAATCATATTATCAACCCAGTATTGATTGACTGCACAGCAGAGCAACAAGTCGCGGATCAGTATGCGGACTTCTTACGTGCGGGCTTCCATGTGATCACGCCTAACAAAAAAGCCAATACCAGTAGCATGGCTTACTACCAACAGCTGCGTCAGGCGGCGCGCGCGACACATCGTAAGTTTATGTATGAAACCACGGTGGGGGCTGGCCTGCCCGTCATTGAAAACCTGCAAAACCTGATTGCTGCAGGGGACGAGCTATCACGATTTTCTGGGATCTTGTCGGGGTCGCTATCACACATTTTTGGCAAGTTAGATGAAGGCGTAAGCTTTAGTGATGCCACCAAGGTTGCGCGTGACAGTGGCTTCACCGAGCCCGATCCACGTGATGATCTATCTGGCATGGATGTGGCGCGTAAATTGTTAATTTTGGCACGAGAAGCTGGCATGCATTTAGAGCTGGAAGATGTCGAAGTTGAGCCCGCGTTGCCGCCAGGCTTTGATCAATCGGGTGATGTGGAGTCCTTTATGGCACGCTTGCCGGAGGCGGATGCTTACTTTAAGCAATGGTCAGAGCAAGCTGCTCAAGAGGGCAAGGTGCTGCGCTATATCGGCGGTATTGAAGACGGTCAATGCTTCGTGAAAATTCAAGCCGTAGACAGTGACGATCCGATGCACAAAATTAAAGATGGCGAAAATGCACTCGCCTTTTACAGCCGCTATTATCAGCCGATTCCATTGGTCTTGCGCGGATATGGGGCAGGCACCGCGGTGACGGCGGCAGGGGTGTTCGCTGATTTGATGCGCACATTGGGCTGGAAGCTAGGAGTGTAGTGATGACAGTACGCGTTTACGCACCCGCTTCAATTGGTAATGTGAGTGTGGGCTTTGATGTATTAGGTGCAGCGGTCAGCCCCATCGATGGCAGCTTGCTGGGGGATGTGGTTGAAGTGAAAGCGGGCGGCGACCGCCCCTTTTCGCTGCGCTGTGAAGGGCGATTTACCGACAAGCTTCCTGCTGATGAAAAGGACAATATTGTCTATCAGGCCTACCAAGCCTATGCACATGCACTGCAGGATAAGGGGATCGCGGTAAAGCCGGTGGCGATGTTGCTGGAAAAGAATATGCCCATCGGCTCCGGATTGGGTTCGAGCGCGTGTTCGATTGTGGCAGCACTTGATGCGTTAAACCGCTTTCACGGTAACCCACTGGATGAAACCACCATGCTCGCGCTAATGGGGGAGATGGAAGCCAGTATTTCGGGCAGCTTACACTATGACAATGTAGCGCCTTGCTACTTAGGTGGCTTGCAATTGATGCTGGAAAGCCAAGGCGTGATCAGTCAACCCGTACCACATTTTGATAACTGGTATTGGGTGATGGCTTATCCTGGGATTAAAGTCTCGACTGCAGAAGCACGCACTATCTTGCCCGCACAGTATCGCCGTCAAGATGTCATTGCCCATGGTCGATATTTAGGCGGCTTTATTCACGCGTGTCACACTCAGCAACCTGCTCTGGCGGCGAGCTTGATTTGTGATGTGATTGCAGAGCCCTATCGGCAAAAACTGTTGCCGGGCTTTGTTGAAGCGCGGGCGTATGCAGACAGCTGTGGCGCACTGGCGACAGGGATTTCAGGCTCTGGGCCGACCTTGTTTAGTATCTGTGATGATTTACAGGTTGCCGAGCGACTCGCACAATGGCTGCGCGAGCACTACGTACAAAATAATGATGGCTTTGTTCATGTATGTCGCATTGATGGACAGGGCGCAAAAGAAATAGGAAGTCAGGCATGAAGCTTTACAACATCAAAGATCACAGTGAAACCGTATCGTTCGCGCAAGCGGTCAAACAAGGATTAGGGCGTGGACAAGGGCTGTTTTTCCCCGAGCACATACCGCAATTTGAGGATATCGATGCCTTGCTGTCGATGCCACTGGTCGAGCGTAGCACTGAGATCCTCTCGGCCTTGATTGGCGACGAACTACCAAAAAGCCAAATCCATGAGCTGGTGGCGCAGGCGTTTACCTTTGAGGCACCACTCAAATCTGTTACTGAGCGCATTCATGCGTTAGAACTTTTCCATGGGCCAACGCTCGCCTTCAAAGATTTTGGTGGTCGTTTTATGGCGCAATCCCTCGCGGCAGTGTCAGACGGCAACAAGATCACGATTCTCACCGCCACATCAGGCGATACCGGTGCTGCCGTTGCTCATGCGTTTTATGGCATTGAAAACATCAACGTGGTGATTTTGTATCCGAAAGGCAAAATTAGCCCACTGCAAGAAAAGCTGTTTTGTACCCTCGGCGGCAATATTCACACCGTGGCAGTGAACGGCACGTTTGATGACTGCCAGACGATGGTGAAGCAAGCCTTTGATGATCAAGAGCTGCGTCAAACCATTGGCTTAAACTCAGCAAACTCAATCAATATCAGCCGGCTGATGGCACAAATTTGCTACTATTTTGAAGCGCTTGCGCAGATCCCTCAGCACAAGCGAGACCAAGTTGTTGTCGCGGTACCCAGTGGCAACTTTGGCAACCTGACTGCGGGCTTACTTGCCAAGGCGATGGGGCTGCCGATTAAACGCTTTATCGCTGCCACCAATGCCAATGATACGGTACCACGCTATTTAGCCACCGGGCAGTGGCAGCCGCAAACCACAGTCGCAACGTTATCGAATGCGATGGATGTGAGTCAGCCCAATAACTGGCCACGTATCGAAGAGCTTTTCCGCCGTGAAGGGTGGGCACTGAGCGAGTTGGCATCAGGACACGCGGACGATGCGCAAACCGCAGAAAGTTTGACGCAGCTTGCTGAGCAAGACTATTTATGCGAGCCGCATGGAGCCATTGCCTATCGCTTGTTAGCGCAACAGCTTAGCGAGGAAGAAGAGGGGATTTTCTTATGTACCGCGCATCCGGCCAAGTTTAAAGAGTCGGTCGATGCGATTTTACACAAGGATATTCCGCTGCCAGGGCCATTGGCAAAACATGCGCAGATGGATTTATTGTCGAGTGAGCAAGAGGCCGATTTCTCGGTCTTAAGAGCGTACCTGCTTAATTTGAGCGCTTAACCAAAAACAGCCCGCCAAAGCGGGCTGTTTCTTTATAACCTGTGTGTTTACAGTGAGCTTGTAAACGTGCGGGTGATCACGTCACGCTGTTGTTCAGGGGTCAGTGAATTAAAGCGAACCGCATAGCCTGAGACTCGGATGGTCAGTTGCGGATATTTTTCTGGGTGCTTGGCTGCATCTTCTAAGGTTTCACGTTTCAGCACGTTAACGTTGAGGTGTTGACCCCCTTCATTAACCGCTTGGGTTTCGATATTGACTTCACGGTAGTCAAACTCACCCAAAGAAGACAGCGCGACTTCTTGATCCGCCTCAAAGCCCTGTTTTGCGCAGACACAGCGTGCTTGGTCGGTTTCTTTATCAATCAACCAAATAGAATTGATGAGGTCATCATTGGCCGCTGAGGTTACTTGAATGCCGGTGATCATGGCCTATCCCCTTTTTCTGATAGTGACTTTAGTGATGTAAGATTTCATCACTTTCGACGTTCATATATACCTCTTTATCTGTAGGGTTATTTTGATTTGGGTCAATATTTAATCGTCTTTATCGTGAAGATAGTTATTTGA
>NZ_MUFK01000056.1:0-15594 GCF_001996085.1 Salinivibrio sp. PR5 | reverse complement strand
GTTGTATCGGAGATCATATTGACTTACAGAAACTGTGGCACGCACTGTCTTCGGTATATCTGGCCTTTAGGCTGCTTAACCATCGAGTGTTTCACCACGCTACCGCCGATCAGTTGTCGGCACCTAACACGCCATTTATTGGCTAATTTGTGGATTAGTGTATCAAGCGCTGTGTTGGTTTTCGTGCGCTATTGTCCAAAGTGTTAGCCAAGCCTTGTTTTGTGAAATGGGTACAAAAAAGCGGCCTGGGTGGCCGCTTGGGTCTCGACGATTTGTGCCTTACCGCGCAAAGCGGGTGGCGTGGAAGGCGAGGTGTTCATCAATAAAGGTACTGATGAAAAAGTAGCTGTGGTCGTAGCCGGGTTGCATGCGCAAGGTGAGCGGGGAGCTGTGTTTCTCGGCCGCTTGTTTCAGGGCTTGCGGGTTAAGCTGCTCGGCCAAAAAGCCGTCTTTGTCGCCTTGGTCCACCAGCATCGGCATGGCGGTGGGGCCTTGGGCGAGTAACACGGTGGCGTCGTAGGCTTGCCATGTTTGTTCGTCATCACCTAAATAGGCACTAAAGGCCTGTTTGCCCCACGGGCACTCGGTGGGATGACAAATCGGGCTGAACGCGGAAATGCTGCTGTAGCGTGATGGGTTACGCAAACCAATCACTAACGCGCCGTGGCCGCCCATGCTGTGTCCGGCAATCGCGCGCTGGTTGTTGACCGCAAAGTGCGATTCAATCAGCTCCGGCAGTTCGTGAGCAACGTAGTCGTACATCTGGTAGTGCGACTGCCACGGCGCTTGGGTGGCATTAACATAAAACCCCGCCCCTTGGCCGAGATCGTATTGATTGGCGTCGGCTACGCCCTCGCCGCGCGGGCTGGTGTCTGGCGCCACAATCGCCATGCCCAAGGTGGCGGCTTGTTTAAACGCGCCGGCCTTTTGCATAAAGTTTTCGTCGGTGCAGGTTAGGCCCGAGAGCCAATAAAGCACCGGCACGGGTTGTTTTTTCGCTTTTTCGGGCAAAAAGATCGCAAAGGTCATTTTGCCGTTGGTGGCTTTAGAATCATGCTGCCAACGTTGGTGCCAACCGCCTGCGACTTTGTTTTCGCTTATTTTTTCTAGTTGCATGGTTATTTTACCGCCGCGTTGCCACGGCGG
The DNA here is from genome assembly GCF_001996085.1 of Salinivibrio sp. PR5. Lineage (NCBI taxonomy): Bacteria > Pseudomonadati > Pseudomonadota > Gammaproteobacteria > Vibrionales > Vibrionaceae > Salinivibrio > Salinivibrio sp. PR5. Next base: position 14,448 of record NZ_MUFK01000056.1, on the reverse strand, counting down.
CCGTCCTGTTATTTATCCATGTGGATCACGCTGCGAATGCTTTTGCCTTCGTGCATCAGGTCAAAGGCACGGTTCACTTCATCAAGGCCCATGGTGTAGCTAATAAATTCTTGCAGACCAAACTCACCATCGAGGTAGCGCTCGACAATGCCGGGCAGCTCCGAGCGGCCTTTAACGCCACCAAATGCCGAGCCTTTCCAGACGCGCCCTGTCACCAACTGGAACGGACGGGTCGAGATCTCTTGGCCTGCGCCGGCAACCCCAATGATCACTGACTCGCCCCAGCCTTTGTGGCAGCATTCCAGCGCTTGGCGCATCACATCAACATTGCCGATACATTCGAACGAGTAATCGACGCCACCGTCGGTCATCTCCACAATCACTTGTTGGATTGGCTGATCGTAGTCTTTCGGGTTGATCACATCGGTGGCACCCAACTGCTTGGCAAGGGTGAATTTGCTTTCATTAATATCAATGCCGATGATGCGACTCGCACCAGCCATACGCGCGCCAATCACCGCAGATAGGCCAATACCGCCGAGGCCGAAAATCGCCACCGTATCGCCTTTTTCTACTTTGGCGGTATTCATCACCGCGCCCATGCCAGTGGTCACGCCACAGCCAAGCAAGCAAACTTCTTCGAGCGGCGCGGCTTTGCTCACTTTCGCCAATGAGATTTCTGGCAGTACGGTGTATTCCGAGAAGGTCGAGCAGCCCATGTAGTGGAAAATGGTCTCGCCGTTAATCGAAAAGCGTGAGGTACCGTCTGGCATCAAGCCTTTGCCTTGAGTCTCACGCACTGCGCCACACAGGTTGGTTTTACCCGAGCGGCAGAATTTACACTCACCACATTCGGCGGTGTAAAGCGGGATCACATGGTCGCCCACTTCCACACTGGTCACGCCTTCGCCGACCATTTCGACGATCCCGCCGCCTTCATGGCCGAGAATGGAAGGAAATACCCCTTCAGGATCATCGCCCGATAAGGTGAACGCATCGGTATGGCACACACCAGTTGCGACGATTCTGACCAACACCTCGCCCGGCTTGGGCAGTTCAACGTCAACCTCTTCCATTTTCAGTGGTTGGCCTGGCCCCCACGCGACGGCGGCTTTGGATTTAATGTGGGTTTGTCCCGGCTTGATGGTTAGTGCCATTGCAGAATCCTTTTGAGTTCAAGGGAGTAATTCGTGTCACGCTATACTAGCTAAGTTGCTTTTCGTTATAATCCAGCAAAATTGAAAATTATTATTTCACTAAAGTAATAATGCATTGTCCGATAATATAGACAGGATAGACAGTCATGGCGCCCCATTGGGAAGGATTAAACGAATTTTTAGCGGTGGCTGAGCACGGCAGTTTTACTCAGGCGGCTTATAAGCTCGATACCAATGTGGTGGCGGTAAGCCGACGAGTTGCGGCGCTGGAAGCCCATTTGGGGGTGAAGCTTTTTCATCGTACCACCCGTAAAGTCACACTAACGGATGAAGGCGAGCACTATTATCAGCGCTGCCGTCCGCTGATGGCCGCCTTGCAAGAGGCCGAGCAAACCATTACCCAATCGCAAGCGCTTCCCACCGGATTAGTACGGGTGACGGCGCCAGTGAATTTTGGCGAACAATATATCGCTCCCCTGCTGGCCCCCTTCTTGCGGCAATATCCTCATGTGTCGGTGGACTTGCACCTGACCAATCGTCGAATTGATTTAATTGAAACTGGCACCGATGTGGCGATCCGTATTGGTCATCTCGCGGATTCCAGTTTGAAAGCGAAGCGCTTGGGTTCTCGACGGCTCTCCATTTGTGCCAGCCCAGCGTATTTGGCTGCACACGGCCGGCCGCAGACGCCGAGCGATCTCAATCGCCATGTTTGTTTGGTCGGCTCCAACGAGCACTGGCATTATCAAGCGAGCAATAAAGTCCGCACCCTCACGGTTTCGGGGCGGTTGCGCTGTAATTCTGGCGTGGCGTTACTCGAGGCGGCCAAGCAAGGTATTGGCCTCGCGCAGCTGCCGCATTATTACGTGCAAGAGGCATTAGCCGAGGGGACATTAGAAGAAGTATTGGTAGATTATCGGATAGAAGAAGAAGGTATTTGGGCGCTTTATCCACGCGGACGTCAGCTTCAGCCCAAAGTAGCGGCGTTATTGGCCTATTTAGCCCAACACTTGCCCACTCAACCCGCCCCTGATTTTTAACCGACATTTTGGAACCCGCTAAAAAAATCGCCAGCACAAGGCTGGCGATCGGATCACGGTGTTCAAAAACGGTCGATTAGTCACGTGACGCGCGCAATGACGTGTCCGCTTTGTTAATCGCTGAGACTTTAAACGCGCCCACATAGTGATCGAGGGTGCGTGCGAGCCCTGCTAAATCTTGGCTACTCGCTTCTAGGCTATGGCTATCATCCAACCCGGCTTGCGCCGCTTGGTTAACCGTATCCATGTTGACGTTAATTTCATTGGCTACGCTTGATTGCTCTTCGGTCGCCGTTGCCACATGGGTGTTCATATCCAAGATGGTGCTCACTTGCATCGCGATGCTTTCTAGCGCCGTCAGTGCTTGCTCGGTCGCGCGGTTCCCTTCGCTGGTGAGGGCTTTGCTGGTGTCCATTGCCTCAACCGCGTTTTTCGCTTCTTGCTGAAGCTGATCAATGGTTGATTGAATCTCTTCGGTTGATTGCGACGTTTTGGTCGCCAGACTGCGCACTTCATCCGCCACTACCGCAAAGCCACGTCCGGCTTCGCCAGCGCGTGCCGCTTCAATGGCTGCGTTCAAGGCAAGCAAGTTCGTTTGCTCTGAGATGCCACGGATCACGTCCAAAATGGAGACAATCGACTGGGTGCGATCGGCTAGCGAGGTGATCACGGTCGACATATTGTCCATCTCGGTGTCGAGTTGGTTGATGGTCTGGGTCGCTTCGGTCAAGGTTTGCTTACCGGCTTCGGTTTCGCTGTTGGCTGACGAAGCTGAATCTGCCGCATTCGACGCGCTTTGCGAAATTTCGTTGATGGTGGCGATCATCTCATTCATCGAGGTCACGACCAGCAGCGCTTGCTCGCTTTGTGATTCACCACGTTTTAGCGATTGCGCGGCTTTATCGCGCAGCGACTCGGCTGAACGGCCAAGCTCTTCACCGGTTTCCACCACATGCGCGATGATTTGGTCGATTTTTTCTACGAAGGTGTTAAAAGCCACCGAAATACGGGTGATCTCGTTGTTGCCAGTGACAGGCAAGCGCACAGTCAGGTCACCGTCTCCTTTCGAGATATCCGCCAGCGCGTGCTCAAGGCCTTTAAGCGGCGCGAACAGTCGGCCCAATAGCCATACCAGCACGAGGGTACAGGCAATAAAAATCAAGCCAATCGCGGTCAGCTGCGCAATCGCAATGTCATTGGCCGCGCTATCCACTTCTGTAATTGGGATCCCTACATCAAACGCGCCCCACAGGCGGCCATCGACGTAGATGGGCATCATGATGTCGTACACCCATACATCTTGCACATCAGCGTACCAGCGTGAATGCTGCGGTTGACCTTGGCTAGCCCCCGCCACTGTGTAGCTGTCGGTGTAGACTTTGCCTAGTTTCTGCGTATCACTGTGGGCAATGGCTTTGACGTTTTTATCAATGACGACGGCATAGCTGATGTCACTGCGTACTTTGAGACCGCTGACCATCTCCTGTAAATCGTCGGTTGGCGTTGACGAGTTCGACAGAATGTATTCGGCGCGATCCGCAAGCAGCTCTGCCTGCGCTTTGGAGCGCTTGAGAATGATGTGGTCGATTTCATCGTGTGAGATAAAAGTTGTGGCGGTGATGCTGGCAATTGCCGCCACTGCAAACATGGCACACACCACAATTAAGATGAGTTTTTTCACTACGCTACCTTACTGGCAATGGGAGGGGCGGAAACCGTCAACGTCGGCGTGCAATAAGCCGGTAGCCTAATTCGGCCAAAAGGGGTGAGAGACGGCTGACTTCCTCTCTGTACATGGATGTCAGCGCAAATAATAGCGACAGCGTAACTGATAAACAAGTTACGCCTCGCAAAAGTCAAATAATCATGCGCGGTTACGCACAAAATCACATTGCTAATATTGACGATGAAAGACCATACTATTTGCCAATTTTCCTGACATTTTAGGCGGTCCCAAATCGCGTGGCAGGAAAGTAATTAAGCAGTTTGTGGAGCGCAAAACACAGCATTAAGGTGATCACTATCGCCACAATATTGCTGCTCACGCGGTAAAGCGCATCATACATAAAATCTTGGCTGGGACTTAAGTATTGCCCAAACAGGATCCCCAAGGTGGCCATCGCGCCAAATCCGACCCCTGATCCACTGGCTTCTTTCACATGAGCTTTGGCGAATAAAAGCGTCCCTATCCACAAAAGCGGCGCGACCAAGATCAACACCCCAAACCAGTCATACAGTATTGCTTGGCATGCTACCCCATACGCGACGCCAAGCACCGTGCCTACCGCGCGTTTTCGCGCATAACTTAAGGTACCATTCCAGTGCATGGGAAACAGCAATAACACAGTCGTGGCCTGCGCTGAAATGGAGTCGCGCAAATCAAACAGCTGAAAGACCACAAAGGAAATGGTCGCTAACGATGCTCCCATTAATGCCTCGTGGCGCATACGGTGAGTCTGCTTGCCTCCCGCGGGCATGGCAGGCGGCTGACGCTCAGTCACATCCGGGATCAACCATGTTACTAAGTAGGCGATCAATACCGAGAGGATATTAGCCCCTAAGTTACCAAAAACGAGCGTGTTAAGCGGCAAGTCTGGATAACTGGCAAAGTGCAACATAATGCTCAGGCTCAACACACTATTGGCACCAAACAGAAAAAAGCGTCCTTTAGACATGCACGCAAATTTATAGATAAACAACACAAAGACGAGCGGTGTCATCAGCCCTGGATGCGCCCCCAATAAGCCTCCGAGCACACCCACTTCTAAACCACTGATCACCGCTGAGGCAAGCAATTGGCGCGCCGCGCGACCGTTCATCACCGGGACTAAGCCCAGCAGCAGCATGGGGGTAACGGTAAAAAACACCCCAAAGCTACAATCAAAAAACTTGCATACCGTAAAGCCTATTGTGGCGCCGGTGGCAATCCGCAAACACTGGCGCACATCGTTATCACTTAAGGGGTGATGCCATAAAGCCATCGCTCACCTCCCTAGTAGATGTAGTGCAGCAGGCTTAAAAAGCCGACTTGGGCACTGGCGAATACTTCTCCAACCCAGCTGTCTGGCATAAGTTGCACCGTGGCACGGGCACCGGTCGGTAGCGCATGAGAGGGCCATTCATCGAGTTGAATGTGCAAACGCATCCGCTGCGCATCACGCACCCAACGGTTGGAATTAGACGGTGACGCCAGTTGTCCGTTGGCATCGATCTGTCCAGCACTGACGCCCGCATCCACGCTACTCACGTGTCCCGCGTAAAGCTTGCCCGGCTCACTATCAAACGCCACCTTCACCGGCGTGCCGGTGTGCACATCGCGGACACTTTTTTCACGAAAATCGGCAATCACATCGGTGCGGTCAGACACCAAGGCCATCAATGGCTGACCAGCGCTGGCATAGGCTCCCACGTCCAATTGCAGGTTGGTAACGACGCCGTCATGGCTGGCTTTTACTGTGGTGTAGGATTGATTTAATTGTGCTTTCTTTAGTTTGCTCAATGCCACTTGTTCAGCAATGTTGCTGGCACCGTCACCACCTCGTTGAATTTGCAGCGCACTGACACGCGCTTTGGCCGCTTCCCAATTGGCTCGAGCAGTATTGGCCGCACTGATTGCATCATCACGCTGCTGCTGAGAGACGCCATTTTTAGCGAATAAGGCTTTTATGCGTTTCGCTTCACGCACTTTTTGCGCCATCACCGACGCCAAGGCCGAAACATCTTGCCGTGCCGCCATCAATGACGCATCTAACTGAGTATTGGTTTGTCTGGCTTGAGCTAAGGCGAGTTTGGCTTGGTCGACCGCAATCCGATACGGGGTATCATCAATTTGGAACAACACATCCCCTTGATGCACGCCTTGGTTATTTTCTACTGCCAAGGCACTGACCGGCCCGCTCACCTGTGGAGCGACTTTGGTCACAGTGCGTGTCACCATGGCATGAGGCGTTAGTGGCATCACGTTATCTGCCAGCAAAAAATAGCCAAAGAGCAACACAAAACTGAGAGCAGCTACTTTTACCCAACGCGCAAATTTTTCATCTGGTGTCATTCGTACTTCTTACCTCTGTTATTGTTCTATGCCTTAGTCATCTTTTGTGGTGGCGGTATAGTCCATCGCATTTTGATTGATGGTGACCAACACCCGCTCTAAGGCGTCAAAATCTTCGGCGGCAATGCCTGCGAGCAGATGCTTACGTACCCGCAACACCCGTGCTTCAATACGGGTCATCAATTCACACCCGCTGTCAGTGACGTGTACCGTTCGGGTGCGCTTGTCTTCTGGCGAGCAGCGCCGTGTGATCAGCCCCTGCGTTTCAAGGTGCTTTAAGGTCCGCATCAACGAGCCCAGCTCAATTTCGAGCGCCTGCGCCAGTTCACTTTGACTGATGCCGTCTCCCAACCGACGCAGCATCCACAGCGCACTCCAGCGCGGATAACTTAGCCCCAATGGCGCCAGTTCAGAATCGGCAACACGGCGCCACAATCGCGCCGTGCGTCCTAAATGTTCAGCAATCGACATGTGTTCAGGATGTGACGATGTCATGCGCTTTTTCCCTCAACCGTGAAATTACTTAGCCTGCTAAGTAATAAGTAGCAGCCACTATAAAATAGTTAGCAGGCTAAGTAAATATAAAAGTGATTTGTGTCACATAACTATGGCGGATTGCTGGCGCGATAGCCGCTCGCCGCCGTTGGTCAACTCTGGTAATCTAGTGCGCGTCATCGTTTTGTTTGTAAAGGAATTACCATGCAAGATCTCTGGGATCGCCATATTCGTTATCGCAGCCATCGCATTGATGTGCCACTGGATCATCATGACGCCCCCAGCCCATCGATTTCGGTTTTCGCCCGCGAAGTGGTTGATACGCGCAAAAATGAACAAGATTTACCGTGGTTAGTGTATTTTCAAGGCGGGCCTGGGTTTGAGTCACCGCGTCCGAATGGAGCAAGCGGCTGGCTAAAACGTGCCTTAGACGATTACCGCGTGTTGTTGCTCGACCAACGCGGCACGGGCTTAAGCTCGCCGGTAAATCACCAAACGCTTGCCCACCTCACGCCTGCCGAGCAAGCGGCGTATCTGAGTCATTTTCGGGCTGACAGCATCGTGAAAGACGCCGAGTGTTTACGCGAGGCGTTAGGCATCAAGCAATGGGCGATCCTCGGACAAAGCTTTGGTGGGTTCTGTGCCCTCACCTATTTGTCGTTCTTTCCACAATCGCTATCACGCGCGTTTGTCACCGGCGGTATCCCGCCGCTCGAGGGGCACGCCGATGCGGTGTATCAAAAAACCTATCAGCGTGTGGAAGACAAAAACCAGCAGTTTTTTGCCCAATTCCCCGATGCACAAGCCCGCTGTCACGAGATTGCCCAGTATTTGCAAAACAATACGGTGACGCTGCCTAACGGTCAGCCGTTTACCGTTGAGCAATTTCAAACGCTGGGACTGAATCTCGGTCGCGGCCATGCCGGGCTACCGCTGTATTACCTACTGGAGCGAGCCTTTATCGAGGTGAATGGTGAGCGTGCCTTAAGCTACCCGTTCTTAAATGCGATGCAGGCTGACCAAGGGTATTTAACCAACCCGTTTTACGCTATTTTGCATGAATCAATTTACTGCCAGCAGCAGGCGTCACAGTGGTCAGCCCATCGAGTGCGCGATCAATTCCCGCAATTCCACTATCAGCCCGATCAGCCGTTCCGGTTTACCGGCGAAATGGTTTACCCGTGGATGTTTGATCAACTGGCTACCCTTAAACCGCTCAAAGACGCCGCCATGTTGCTGGCGGAAAAGAGCGATTGGCCGGCGCTTTATGATCTCGACGTACTCAAGCGCAATACGGTGCCGCTCGCCTGTGCCACCTATGTGGATGATATGTTTGTTGAGTTCGATTATTCCCGCCAAACCTTGGCGCAGATTGCCAACAGCCAAGCGTGGATGACTAACGAGTACGAGCACAATGGCATTGGCGTCGATGGTGAACGTATTTTGGATCGCTTAATAAACATCGGCGATAGCCTCGCCGCTCGCCAAGGCTAGTGACTCTCCGCTGCGTATCGCTCCAACAGTGTGCTGTCGCAGCGGAAATTTTCACCACTGCAAACTGTGATCTAATTCAAATCAAAAAATCCATGCTCAACACGTGTTACGCTCTTTGTCAGTACCGATTGAACTCGGGAAAATGCGATAAAAATCACCCGCTCGCCTTCAAGGCAGCCTGACTGATCAGCGTAGACTACGCCCCCACCAGCCCAGACTAGCCAAGTAGGCACACTGGCTAACGATGCTTGCATGTTATGCTAATTGGCGTAGTATTATTGCGTTTCCTCGGGTTACAGGACGTATCCCAGCACGGTGTAGGCTCAGGAGCATGAGACCCTCACTTCATCGTCGTTTTTTCTTCTTAACCTTTGCGTTCACATTGATGAAAATTGTAAGTAAATCAAGCAAGAAAAGGGCAGTATTTTATAAATCTAGCGTTTTTTTTGATAAGCTGTGGTCACGCGATAAAACGCCCGTTTCCGTCTTATTGTTAGCGGTTGTTATTGGCCTGCTCGCGGGTATTGTGGTCACCTTCTTTGAACTCGCGATTCACTCTCTTTCTCAAACACGTACCGAGTGGCTCGATAGCAATATCACCTCAATGATTCCATTGGGATTACTCGCCTTTCTGATCAGTGCGGGCCTTGCCTTAATTGGCTATTGGCTGGTGCACAGATTTGCGCCTGAAGCGGCGGGTTCGGGTATTCCTGAAGTAGAAGGCGCCATGGAAGGTATTCGTCCCACACGATGGTGGCGGGTAATCCCAGTGAAATTTTTTGGTGGTTTGGGGGCGCTAGGCTCAGGGATGATTTTGGGCCGAGAAGGGCCGAGTGTCCAAATCGGTGCCAATATCGGCCGAATGGTGACCGACACCTTCCGCATCCACGACCGTAACACCAATCAAACCCTACTCGCATCAGGTGCCGCCGCAGGCTTAGCCGCCGCGTTTAATGCCCCACTTGCAGCGATCATGTTTGTGGTTGAAGAAATGCGGCCGCAGTTTCGTTATACCCTCATTTCCATCAAAGCGGTGATCATTGCGGCAATCATTGCTGATATTGTGTTTCGCTATATCAATGGCCAAGATGCTGTCATTGTGTTGCCCCAATATGAGACACCGCCACTGATTTCATTGTGGTTCTTCTTAGCGTTGGGGTGCTGTTTTGGTGTGTTTGGAGTGATTTTTAATTTCCTAATCATGCGCTTTCAAGATTACTTTCAACGTTTGTATCAAAACAGCCAAAAGCGCGTGTTGATTGTGGGTTCGACCTTGGGGGGCGTGTTCGGTTTACTATTGGTGTACGCGCCTGAACTCACGCACGGCGGCATTAACCTTGTCCCTGATTTTGTTACGCTTAACTATTCAATTAGTGCACTGCTGTTTATTTTTATGGCACGCACGCTGCTGACAGTCATCTGCTTTGGTTCCGGCGCACCGGGCGGCATTTTCGCTCCCATGCTTGCCCTTGGCACCTTGCTGGGAACCGTCTTCGGTTTGATGATTGCAAATCTCTACCCTGACATGGGCATTGAACCGGGCATGTTTGCGATTGCGGGAATGGGCGCTCTGTTCGCCGCCACCGTGCGCGCGCCGATTACGGGTATTTTGTTGGTGATTGAGATGACCAACAACTACTACCTAATCTTACCGCTGATTATCACCACGCTGGGTGCCACACTGTTTGCGCAATTGCTGGGTGGCCAACCGATTTATACCGAGCTGTTACGCCGAAAAGTACGGCAGCAAAAGTTGCAGGTTGAGCAGCAGCCATAATCATAATCCATGTTTGGCAAGGATAGCGGCAGTCGTGCCGTTATCTCTCATGTCTCTTAATACCGTATTAAGTGGTGCGATTAGTCGCTGATGACGTTGATGCAAGACGAGAAAAACCTCGAAAGTCTCAACCGGTTTTTCTCCTATTCGTACGTCAGTAAATTGCTCTTTCTCGATAATACTTCGAATGCCGCCGTAGCCTATCATCGCTTGAACTCGCTGACTATTAACCATATTCAGTGCATCGCGTTCTGTTCTAGCGCGAATAAGCTGCCATTGATAGCGTTTTGCGATTTCTAAATTAACCTGATCACCAATAACTCCCACGACATATTGGTAATCTTCTGGCTTTAAAACATGTGTGTGTCCAAATAGATAATAATTAATCGACATGAGTGGCTCTTCTGGATACAGCACTTCGGGAATATCTTGATAGACAAGTCGTGTCCGGCCAAAGTCCGCATCGATAATCCCTTTGGCTAGGGCGTTTTCGGACCGTGCTAGTGGCATTTCCATCCATGTCAATACAATACGCTCATCAATGGCAGTGAATGCATGCTCTACAATCGCTTTAGTCGCCAAAGAAACAGAGTCACTGGCATCACGATAAGCAATCGTTAGTGTATTTGCCATGACACACAACGGTAACCAACAAACGACAAATATCCATCCGTTTTTCACATTACCACTCCAAGAGTCCACACCCCTTTAGAGATTAGAAGAGCTCCGGCGTATCGTCTATGCGCTTGTTAGTGACGTTGTCACTTTTAGATTTGTTCCTAGGGTCTTATTAAGCTTCGTAACATGGCAAGACATAACTCACGGTCGGGGAGTACATCAAATTCAGCCCTTACGATTAGCCCTTCCAACAGCGTCATCACCGCATCAGCAGTGGCCTTTGAGCCAACAACCTGTTCAATTAAGCCGTAAATTTTGTCTTTGTGCGCTTTAGCAATCTCTACAATTTGGCTGTCTGTATTGCTCTTAAATTCGCCAATTGCGTGCATAAACATACAGCCTTTAAAGTCGTCTTGTTTAAACCACGCCAGATGCCAATCGAGGAGCGCCGCCAATTGGGCGTCTTTATCCTGATGCGCATCAATAGCCTGCTGTAGTCCCTGCTCAAATCTTGTATGACGCGCTTGCAGCACAGCCTCAATCAAGGCCGATTTAGCGCCAAAGTGACGGTACATCGATGTCTTTGAGACCGCGGCTTCATCACGGATTTTGTCGACGCCCACCGCGGTGTAACCAAACTGATTAAATAAAGACTCGGCTACCGCCAAGATGTGATCGCGCTTACTCATGATGCTCTCCAAAAAAAAGACTTGCCATGAAGTGTACCGATCTGTACTCTTTAAAACAACGTGTACAGATCGGTACACATCACTCAACCATTGAAGGAACGACCATGAAACGACTAAAAGGTGGCGGTGCGTTACCGCCTAAACCAACTTGGATTCAACTGACAAAAGGCTTGCTGGGTGGATTTTTTGGTATTCTTACCTTAACCGTGCTGAACCAAACCACTGGCGTGCCATGGCTGATGGCTCCCTTTGGCGCAACCTGTGTGATTTTATTTGCAGCCCCTCACTCGCCGCTCGCGCAACCAAGAAATGTGATTGTAGGTCACTTACTGACCGCCAGTGTGGGGTTGGCAATGCTATATGGCGTGGGAAATGAAAGCTGGATGATCGCACTAGCAGTTGGCCTTGCGATTATGCTGATGCAAGCCTGCCGTGCCGTCCATCCACCAGCTGGAGCAAATCCACTGGTAATCATGCTAGCAGGGACTCAAGTGGTAGGCATCGATTATTTGTTTACGCCCGTGCTCGCAGGCAGTGTCGCATTGGTAACCATTGCGGCGGTGATCAATAACCTCGGTGAACCGCACCATTGGCCTGTGTATTGGCATGGGATCAAGCGAGGCTAATCAAGAGCCTTTGTAATTTCAATCAGTCAGAACTTAGTAAAACAGGCGCGGTCAGATCGCGCCTGTTTTTTGGTCAGCCCCGTATCATCCCGCAAACACTAACCAAGCGCCAATGACAAAGGCACCGCCGAGCACTAGAGTTTCTAAAAAATAACTGCTTATGACGTTATACAGTTTCATACCTAACCAACCTTTTTTGCGGCTAGATTAACAACATAAAACTGAACATAAGCTGTCTCGTTGATTAAGCATAAAAAACGAGCTTTGGTCAAATCTGGTGTATGGCATCCAAAGCTGTGTCCTGTTGAACTCCCTCAGGCTCGCGAACATTGACTCGATCGGGTTCGTTTCTCACGTTGAGTAGCCATATGTTCATTAGATACCTTCGTCTCTTTCTATGACCCTAGTACTGAACTAGGGTCATAGATTTTAGCAAACTCAACGCAGCAGTTTTAGAAACTAAAATTAAAATTAATGGCTGGTGTGAGCAATTGTGAACGCTCATTTTCTAATCTTTTTCTCTTTTCTTTTAATTGCTTAGCATTTTTTTTATCAGAATTATTGGCGAGTTGATTGTCGATAAACGAGATTTCGGTATCGATTTTTTGGATACGCTGTTGCCGTTGATATTCCTGACGACCCAGTTGGTAATTTTCAAGAAATTGCTTGCTGCTGCATACACCATAATAGTCTCTGCCCTCTCTTCCTACTGTGTAACCATTGTCCGGAGAGCAATAGATGATAGTACCGTCATCAAAGCCCTCTATCCACTGCGCTAGATTTGGAGTCACCCCAGATTTTTTACAATCTTCTGTATAGCTATGAATAATGCCTGGCGCGTTGCCGTTTAAGCCATTCTGGTAGCCGACATTGTACCAGTCTGCGGTTTTGCATTCTTCGGGAGACATGCTGGTACAGCCAGAGAGCAAAGTGGTTAACGTAAAAGTGAGTAGTGCTCTTTTCATCCATTATTGTCCTTTTAACTGATTCCAACCAAAGAGTGAAAAATGAACACCGTTCATATCAATTGGTGAAATCATTGAATTCGCAAAGGCGATTAGTCATCAGTACTTTTGATTAGTTCCATTGTCTGAATGGATGTATGTCCAAAAGCGTTTCACGTACACTTATTCACAGAGCTGTTGCCGACTGATGGACACAAAATGAATTGCAGAAGTCAATAGCGCTAGTAATGGGTAAGCCGTCGTGCGCTGCTCAGCGATGGTCTATTCAACATATATAACCAAAAAGCGAGCCTTGAGGCTCGCTTGATATCCGTGGAGGTGCGGAGGAGATGCGACAGTTAGGCCATTGCCATGGCTTGTTGTGCGATCACTAACTCTTCGTTGGTTGGGATCACCAATGCAAGCGGTGACGTTTGAGTGGTGATTTGCCCTGCGGCACCAAAACGCGCGGCGGCGTTGGCATCGGCATCCGCTTGATAGCCGAAAATGGCTAACTCTTTGAGGATCATTTCACGGACTGGCAGTGAGTTTTCGCCAATTCCGCCTGTGAAAACAATCGCATCCAGGCGGGATAACGGCACCATGTAACTTGCGATGAATTTTGCAACGCGATAAGCGAACATTTCTAGCGCCAATTGAGCGCCTTTATGGCCTTGCTCTGCCGCCTCGACCAAGCCTCGGCAATCGTTCGTTAATTCCGAAACACCGAGTAAACCGGCTTTATCGATCAGCTCATGGTGGATTTGATCCATGCTGAGCCCTTTTTTCGACAAAAACTCTAGAATAGATGGGTCAATATCACCACAGCGTGTGCCCATCATCAAACCGGCTAAAGGCGTAAAGCCCATGCTGGTATCGACACTTTGACCGTCTTTGACCGCACACAAAGAGGCACCGTTACCAAGGTGTACGGTGATTACGTTGGTTTGTTCAGGCGCTTGGTTAAGCCATTTAGCCGCTTCACGGCTTACATAATAATGGCTGGTGCCGTGGAAACCGTAGCGGCGAATACCGTAATCGTTGTAGAGCTGACGCGAGATCGCGTAATGGTACGCTTTTTCTGGCATGGTTTGATGGAATGCCGTATCGAAAACCGCCACTTGCGGCAAGCTTGGGAAGGCTTTGCGCGCCGCTTTAATGCCCACCACATGTGCTGGATTATGCAGTGGCGCCAGGGCTTTTAGCGCATCGATTTGCGCCAGTACGGCATCATCAATCAGGGTGGCTTGGCTGAAGGTTTCACCGCCATGTACCACACGGTGGCCAACGGCCTGCAGTTTGTCACTTAATTGGTTGCTTTCGATAAGGCCCACAATGATGTCCATGGCCTCTTGGTGGTGGTTGCTTCCTGCACTTAAGGTTTTCTCGGTTTTTTCACCGTCGACTTTCCAGCTCATCCGCGCGTCATCGCGCCCAAAGCATTCTCCAGCGCCGGAAATCACAGCATCGCCAGTTTGCGCATCCATCAGGGCAAATTTTAACGACGAGCTACCTGAATTAATAACGAGTACCAGTGCATCACTCATAGGGTTACCT
>NZ_MUFK01000055.1:0-15736 GCF_001996085.1 Salinivibrio sp. PR5 | reverse complement strand
ATCGAATAAATCTTTTTGTCTATTCTCAACGAGTGCCCACACAGATTGCATAGGTCAAATTGTTAAAGAGCGTTGACTTGCGAAGCGTTGCTTCGCTCGGTCAGGGCTGCGTATATTACTCGCCTTGCCGATGAAGTCAAGAAGAAATTTTATCTTTTTGTTGATGCCAACCGGCGAAAACAAAACCTCTTTTTGACTCCCCTAACGCGTTGTCTGCGTTAAGTAGGGCGGCATTCTATAGAAATCGTGACCCCCGTCAACACTAAATCACATCTTTTTTATCGAATGTGCTCTTTTTGGGCACTTTGCGCGAATAACCAACGAAAACAGCTAAAATGACGCTTTTAATACCTATATTAAGCTTGGTTGAAGGCATAAAAGCGGATGGGTTGCGCTAAAGGATTGACGAAACACCTGATAGATAAAGAAAAAGCCAGGCACAAGGCCTGGCTTTTCTAGCTTATCTGCAAGAGTAAAGAATTACTCTGCAGCTTCCTCAGCTTTTTGCTCTGGGCGATCAACGAGCTCGATGTAAGCCATAGGGGCTTTATCACCTGAGCGAACACCGCATTTAAGAATGCGAGTGTAACCGCCAGCACGTGAAGCAAAACGTGGGCCGAGTTCATTGAAAAGCTTCGCTACAACTTCGTCGTTACGAGTACGAGCGAATGCAAGACGACGGTTAGCAACACTGTCGTTCTTAGCTAGGGTAATCAACGGTTCAATGACGCGACGCAGCTCTTTTGCCTTAGGCAGAGTTGTTTTGATAACTTCGTGAGTTACCAGCGAGCTAGCCATGTTGCTGAACATCGCTTTACGATGGCTGCTGTTGCGATTGAGTTGACGACCACTCTTACGATGGCGCATGACCTAATCCTTCTAACTAAATAATCAGTATCTGATTAATCTTCAGCGATTGATGCTGGCGGCCAGTTTTCTAGGCGCATACCTAGAGACAGACCACGTGAAGCCAGCACGTCTTTAATTTCAGTCAAAGACTTCTTACCAAGGTTTGGCGTTTTCAGAAGCTCAACCTCAGTACGCTGTACCAGATCACCGATATAGTGAATCGCTTCTGCTTTCAAACAGTTGGCAGAGCGAACAGTTAGTTCAAGATCGTCTACAGGACGCAGTAGGATCGGATCGAACTCTGGCTTCTCTTCTTTCTCCTCAGGGACGCGCACGTCTCGCAGGTCAACAAACGCATCTAGCTGTTCAGCTAGGATGGTTGCTGCACGGCGAATCGCTTCCTCAGGATCCAGTGTACCGTTAGTTTCCATATCGATAACAAGCTTGTCGAGGTCAGTACGCTGTTCAACACGTGCTGCTTCAACGTTGTAAGCAATACGGTCTACTGGGCTGAACGTTGCATCAACAAGCAAGCGGCCGATTGGACGCTCGTCGTCTTCGCTGTGAATGCGCGCAGACGCTGGTACATAGCCACGACCACGTTCTACCTTGATACGCATGCTAATTTCAGCGTTTGCATCAGTCAGGTGGCAGATAACGTGTTCTGGGTTCGCAATCTCAACACCACCATCATGGGTGATGTCGCCTGCAACAACAGGGCCTGCACCAGACTTGGTCAGAGTAAGGATAACTTCATCTTTACCCTCAACCTTAACGGCTAGGCCTTTAAGGTTAAGTAGGATTTCCAGGATATCTTCCTGAACCCCTTCTTTGGTGCTGTACTCGTGCAGTACGCCGTCAATTTCAACTTCCGTCACCGCACAGCCTGGCATTGATGAAAGTAGGATACGACGTAGCGCATTCCCCAGAGTATGGCCAAAGCCACGCTCTAGAGGTTCAAGAGTTACTTTTGCGTGCGTAGAGCTGACTTGTTCGATATCAACCAGACGCGGCTTAAGAAATTCTGTTACAGAACCCTGCATTATGTCCTCTCTTTAGTTTAGCCTTACTTAGAGTAAAGCTCGACGATCAGGTGTTCGTTGATGTCAGCAGACAAATCAGAACGCTCTGGTAGGCGCTTGAATGTGCCTTCCATCTTCTTGCTGTCTACTTCGATCCAAGTTGGCAGCTCGCGCTGTGCAGCGATTTCTAGTGCTGCTTTGATGCGCGCTTGGTTCTTAGCTTTCTCGCGAATGCTAACAACGTCGTTTGCCGAAACCTTGAAAGAAGGTACGTTAACAACTTTGCCGTTAACTAGGATCGCTTTGTGGCTTACCAGCTGGCGAGCTTCGGCGCGAGTTGCACCAAATCCCATGCGGTAAACTACGTTATCTAGGCGACCTTCAAGAAGCTGAAGCAGGTTTTCACCTGTGTTACCTTTAATACGGGCAGCATCTTTGTAGTAGTTACGGAACTGCTTTTCCATTACGCCGTAGATACGACGTACTTTTTGCTTCTCGCGAAGCTGAACGCCATAGTCAGACAGACGGCCGCGACGCTGACCGTGAACGCCTGGGACGTTATCAATTTTACACTTGGTATCAATCGCGCGTACGCCTGACTTAAGGAACAAGTCAGTACCTTCGCGACGGCTAAGCTTCAGCTTAGGACCCAAATATCTTGCCATGATCTTTCTCCAATATTCTAAGAAACAGCACTAAGCGTGATTAAACGCGGCGTTTCTTAGGTGGACGACAACCGTTGTGCGGGATCGGAGTCGCATCAACAATGTTAGTGATGCGGAAGCCCGCCGCGTTCAGGGCACGAATAGTAGATTCGCGGCCTGGACCTGGACCTTTAACCATCACTTCGAGGTTTTTCAGGCCGTATTCTTTCGCCATCTCACCACAACGCTCTGCAGCAACCTGTGCAGCATATGGAGTCGACTTACGAGAACCACGGAAACCTGAACCACCGGCAGTAGCCCATGCTAGAGCGTTGCCTTGACGGTCAGTGATCGTAACGATTGTGTTGTTGAAAGACGCATGAATGTGCGCAACGCCATCAGCAACTTGCTTGCGTACGCGTTTACGTGCGCGAGTTGGTTGTTTAGCCATAGTACTTACCTACCCCGATTATTTCTTGATCGGTTTGCGCGGACCCTTACGGGTACGTGCGTTGGTCTTCGTACGCTGACCACGAAGTGGCAAGCTGCGACGATGACGCAAACCGCGGTAACAGCCAAGGTCCATAAGACGCTTGATGTTCATGGAAATTTCACGACGTAGATCGCCTTCTACAGTGTACTTGGCTACACCGTCACGCAACTGGTCGATCTGCTCTTCTGATAGTTCACTGATCTTAGTGCTTTCAGCAATACCTGCTTCGGCTAGGATAGCCTGAGAGGTAGTTTTGCCGACACCGTAAATCGCAGTCAGTGCGATTACAGCGTGCTTTTGATCAGGAATGTTAATGCCTGCTATACGGGCCACTATTCACTCCTAGTACTTTTCAAGTAGAACCGCTGCAGAGCCCGTTGAGGATACGCAGCGGCATAACCACTTCTTTTGCACATACAAAAGGTGGGCTGGCTAATGTAGCCAGCCTGACCTCATTTTGCAAGAAAAATATTCTGCTATTAGCCTTGGCGCTGCTTGTGCTTAGGCTCACTGCAGATCACGCGAACGACACCGTTACGCTTGATCACTTTACAGTTACGGCAGATTTTCTTAACGGAAGCACGAACTTTCATTGCTAAACTCCGTAAATAGACAACCTATTAGCGGCCGTAGCCTTTAAGGTTGGCTTTTTTCAACACGGACTCATATTGTTGAGACATCAAATGAGTCTGAACTTGAGCCATAAAGTCCATGATTACGACTACTACGATAAGTAGTGATGTACCACCAAAGTAGAAGTGGACATCCCACGCAATCATCATGAACTCGGGGATCAGACAGATAAAGGTAATGTACATGGCGCCCGCGAGGGTCAAACGTGTCATCACTTTATCAATGTATTTAGCAGTCTGCTCACCCGGGCGAATACCAGGTACGAACGCTCCTGACTTCTTCAAGTTATCTGCCGTTTCACGAGGGTTAAACACCAACGCTGTATAGAAAAAGCAGAAGAAGATAATCGCCGCCGCATAAAGTATTACGTAAGCCGGTTGGCCAGGACTTAGTGCCAAAGACACGTCGGTCAGCCAGCTTGTCTGATCACCCTTACCAAACCAGTTAGCAAGTGTGCCAGGGAACAAAATAATACTTGATGCAAAGATCGCTGGGATAACCCCTGCCATGTTAATTTTCAGTGGCAAGTGCGTGCTTTGCGCTGCAAAGACACGACGACCTTGTTGGCGCTTCGCATAGTTAACGACGATACGACGTTGACCACGCTCCATGAAGACCACAAAGTAGATTACCGCCAACGCGATAACAGCAATACCTAGCAAGAGAAGCGGAGACATGTCGCCTTGACGCGCTTGCTCTATTGTCTGTCCAATTGCCGGTGGCAGACCTGCGACAATCCCGGTGAAAATAATCAGCGAGATACCATTACCAATACCGCGTTCGGTAATTTGTTCACCCAACCACATCAAGAACATGGTGCCTGTGACCAAACTGACTACCGCAGTAAAGTAAAAAGCAGGACCTGGATTAATCACCAGACCTGGCATCATACTTGGTAACCCGGTCGCAATTCCAATTGCTTGGAAGGTTGCCAACACAAGCGTGCCGTAGCGGGTGTACTGGCTTATCTTACGACGGCCAGATTCGCCCTCTTTCTTCAACTCCGCTAACGCGGGGTGAACCACTGACAGTAACTGGACAATGATCGATGCCGAGATGTACGGCATGATCCCCAGTGCCAGTATCGAAGCACGCTCAAGGGCACCACCAGAGAACATGTTTACCAAGTCAATGATGGTCCCTTGTTGCTGTTCGAACAGATCGGCAAGTACAGCAGCGTCAATACCAGGAATTGGCACAAAAGAGCCGGCACGGAATACCAATAATGCCATAGCTACAAAAAGTAGACGGCTTTTCAGCTCCGCGATCCCGCCTTTTGCACTACTGAAGTTTTGTCCTGGTTGTTTTGCCATCTGTACCTCGTCCTCGAGCTAATTATTCCTCGATTTTACCGCCTGCAGCTTCGATTGCCGCTTTAGCGCCTTTAGTGACACGAACACCTTTAACAGTCACAGCGCGAGCGATTTCACCAGACAGTACGATTTTCGCCGTACGGGTGTCTTGTGCAACAACGTTCGCTGCTTTTAGTGACTCTAGGCTTACCACGTCACCTTCAACTTTTGCTAGTTCACTTAGGCGAACTTCAGCAGAAGTTAGGCTCTTGCGCGATGTAAAACCAAATTTTGGCAGACGCTGTTTCAAAGGCATTTGACCGCCTTCGAAACCTGGGCGTACAGAACCACCTGAACGTGATTTCTGACCTTTGTGACCACGGCCACCAGTTTTACCCAGACCTGAACCAATACCACGGCCTACACGCTTAGCAGAAGGCTTTGAGCCTGCAGCCGGAGATAGAGTATTCAAACGCATGTGATTACTCCTCCACTTTAACCATGTAGTTGACTTGATTGATCATACCGCGCACGCACGGAGTATCTTCAAGTTCAACAGTGTGGTTGATGCGACGTAGGCCCAAGCCACGCAGGGTCGCTTTGTGCTTCGGCAAACGGCCGATAGCGCTACGAGTCTGTGTTACTTTAATTGTCTTAGCCATGTCGTATTACCCCAGAATTTCGTTAACAGGCATGCCACGCTTAGCAGCTACCATCTCTGGAGACTTCATACCACCCAGACCATCGATCGTTGCACGAACGATGTTGATTGGGTTGGTAGAACCGTATGCTTTGGCCAGAACGTCTTGAACGCCCGCAACCTCAAGCACAGCACGCATCGCACCACCGGCGATGATACCCGTACCTTCTGATGCTGGCTGCATGTACACTTTAGAACCAGTGTGGCGGCCTTTAACAGCGTGGTGAAGAGTACCTTCATTCAGCGCAACAGTAATCATGTTACGGCGCGCTTTTTCCATTGATTTCTGAATCGCTGCTGGTACTTCACGGGCTTTACCGTAACCGAAACCAACGCGACCGTTACCATCACCAACCACAGTCAGGGCGGTGAAGGTAAAGATGCGACCACCTTTAACCGTTTTAGAAACACGGTTTACAGCGATCAGCTTTTCATGCAAATCACTTTGTTGTTTATCGTTAGCCATCTTCCACCTACCTTAGAATTTCAGACCAGCTTCACGGGCAGCATCTGCCAGTGCAGCCACACGGCCGTGGTATTGGAAACCGGAACGGTCAAAAGCAACAGCTTCGATGCCTTTTTCCTTCGCACGCTCAGCAATGATTTTACCTACTGCTGCTGCGGCGTCTTTGTTACCGGTGCTCTTAACTTGTTCACGGATCGCTTTTTCTACGGTAGAAGCGGCGGCGATGACTTCCGCGCCGTTACCAGCGATAACCTGTGCGTACACATGACGTGGAGTACGGTGTACCACCAGGCGAGTCGCACCCATTTCCGCGATCTTGCGTCGTGCTTTGGTCGCACGACGGATACGAGATGCTTTCTTATCCATAGTGTTACCTTACTTCTTCTTAGCTTCTTTAGTACGCACAACTTCGTCAGAGTAACGAACGCCTTTGCCTTTGTAAGGCTCTGGCTTGCGGTATGCGCGGATTTCAGCAGCGACCTGGCCAACCGCTTGTTTATCAGCACCGCTGATAACAATTTCAGTTTGGCTTGGGCACTCTGCCTTAACACCTTCAGGTAGAACGTGTTCTACTGGGTGAGAGAAGCCAAGTGTCAGGTTCAGTTTGTTACCCGCAACAGTTGCACGGTAACCAACACCCTTCAGGATTAGCTTCTTGGTAAAGCCTTCTGTCACACCAACAACCATGCTGTTAACCAGTGCGCGAGCAGTACCAGCATGAGCCCATGCTTTAGCGTGCTCTACACTTGGTGCAAAGGTAATGGTGTTGTCTTCTTGGTTTACTGCCACCATATCGTGAAGCGTACGGCTTAGTTCGCCTTTGCT
Source organism: Salinivibrio sp. PR5 (assembly GCF_001996085.1). Classification (NCBI taxonomy): domain Bacteria; kingdom Pseudomonadati; phylum Pseudomonadota; class Gammaproteobacteria; order Vibrionales; family Vibrionaceae; genus Salinivibrio; species Salinivibrio sp. PR5. The sequence continues at coordinate 8,812 of NZ_MUFK01000055.1, read as the reverse complement.
TCCTTTTACAGTGATGTCCTGACCGTTAAGTTTCACCTCTACGCCGGCAGGAACTACGACAGGTGCTTTTGCAACACGAGACATTTCCTACTCCTTATTAAGCTACGTAGCAGATGATTTCACCGCCCAGACCCGCTTTGCGAGCTGCGCGATCGGTCATCAAACCTTTCGAAGTTGAAACAACTGCAATACCAAGGCCACCCATCACAGAAGGTAGCTCATCTTTCTTTTTGTAGATGCGCAGACCTGGACGGCTAACACGTTGGATTTGCTCGATAACTGGTTTAGATTCGAAGTATTTCAACGTCACTTCCAGTTCAGGCTTCGCGTCGCCACTTACAGCGTACTCAGCCACATAACCTTCTGCTTTTAGTAGCTCAGCAATTGCCACTTTCAGCTTTGACGAAGGCATTTTTACAGCAACTTTTTTTGCTGCCTGACCGTTGCGAAGGCGGGTCAGCATATCCGAGATCGGATCTTGCATGCTCATAAGTCTTTACTCCCGTGATTCAATTACCAGCTTGCCTTACGCAGACCCGGAATCTCGCCTTTCATGCAAGCTTCACGAACCTTGATTCGGCTTAGGCCGAATTTGCGTAGGTAGCCATGTGGACGACCAGTCTGGTTACAGCGGTTACGCTGACGAGACTTCGCAGAATCACGCGGTAGCGACTGAAGCTTCAGGACTGCGTCCCAACGCTCTTCGTCTGACGTGTTTACATTCTTGATGATCGCACGCAGGTTATCACGCTTTTCAGCGTAACGGGCTGCGAGCTTCGCACGCTTTACATCACGTGCTTTCATGGATTTTTTAGCCATAACAGTAACCCTTCACCTTACTTACGGAATGGGAAGTTAAAGGCAGCCAGCAGAGCTCGACCTTCCTCATCAGTACCTGCAGTGGTAGTGATAGTAATATCAAGACCACGGATACGATCGACTTTATCGTAGTCAATCTCAGGGAAGATGATTTGCTCGCGAACGCCCATGCTGTAGTTACCGCGACCGTCGAACGCTTTCGGGTTCAGACCACGGAAGTCACGGATACGAGGAACTGCGATTGCGATTAGACGCTCAAAGAAGTCCCACATACGCTCGCCACGTAGGGTTACTTTACAACCAATCGGGTAGCCCTCACGGATCTTAAAGCCTGCGACTGATTTACGTGCTTTGGTGATCAGCGGCTTTTGACCAGCGATAGCGGTCATATCAGCAGCTGCATTTTCAAGCAGTTTTTTGTCGTTCAGAGCTTCGCCCACACCCATGTTAAGGGTGATCTTTTCGATCCTTGGGACTTGCATGATGCTCTTGTAGCCAAATTGCTTAGAAAGCTCAGCTACAACGGTCTCTTTGTAGTAATCATGCAGTTTCGCCATTGTACTACTCCAGAATTACTTAATAGTTTCGCCAGTCGATTTGAAAAAACGTACTTTTTTGCCGTCTTCAAATCGGAAGCCTACACGGTCACCTTTACCAGCTGCTGCGTTAAAGATTGCCACGTTTGAAACGTCAATAGCGGCTTCTTTTTCTACGATGCCACCTTGAACGCCCAGAGCCGGTACAGGCTTCTGGTGTTTCTTAACGAGGTTAATACCTTCAACGATAACTTTACCGGTCGGTAGAACCTTAGATACTTTACCTTTCTTGCCTTTGTCTTTACCGACAAGAACGATAACTTCGTCGTTACGACGGATTTTAGCTGCCATGAGATCGCTCCTTACAGAACTTCAGGCGCCAGAGACACAATCTTCATGAACTTTTCAGTACGAAGTTCGCGTGTCACAGGGCCAAAGATACGTGTGCCGACTGGTTGCTCGTTCGTGTTGTTCAACAACACGCAAGCATTACGGTCGAAGCGAATGACAGAGCCGTCTGGACGACGTACGCCTTTACGGGTGCGAACTACCACCGCCTTAAGCACATCACCTTTTTTCACTTTACCGCGTGGAATTGCTTCCTTAACGGTAACTTTGATGATGTCGCCAACATGGGCGTAACGACGGTGAGAGCCACCCAGAACCTTAATACACATTACACTGCGAGCGCCGGAGTTATCGGCTGCGTCCAGCATACTTTGCATTTGGATCATTGTTAGTGCTCCGCTGTTATTACATCTAGACCCATCTCGGGTCGGGCTGCCTTATTACAAGGGCGGCGAATAATAACACTATTTTGACCGGATGGGTAGATAAAAAAATAAACGGCCCCCCAAATGAGAGCCGTTTGACTTATATTGTTTGAAAAATCGCTTAGATGCGCGCTTTTTCAACAACGCGAACCAATGTCCAAGACTTAGTCTTAGAGATTGGACGACACTCACGAACTTCTACAGTGTCACCTTGGTTACACTCGTTAGATTCATCGTGAACGTGCAGCTTGGTCGTGCGCTTGATGTACTTACCGTAGATAGGGTGTTTCACAAAACGCTCGATAGCAACAACGATAGTCTTATCGCCTTTGTCGCTGACAACGCGACCTTGCTGAGTGCGGATGTTCTCGCTCATTATGCGCTAGCCTTCTCAGTCAATACGGTTTTAACACGTGCGATATCGCGACGAACAGCTTTAAGAGTGTGAGTTTGCTGAAGCTGGCCAGTAGCCGCTTGCATGCGCAGGTTAAACTGCTCACGCAGCAGACCCATCAGCTCTTCGTTCAGCTGCTCAACAGTCTTTTCACGTAGTTCTTGTGCTTTCATCACATCACCGCCTTAGTTACGAAAGTGGTTTTGATCGGTAGCTTACGTGAAGCCAGTTCAAACGCTTCGCGAGCCAGTGATTCAGGAACACCATCCATTTCGTACAGGACTTTACCTGGTTGGATTTGGGCAACCCAGTAATCTACTGAACCTTTACCCTTACCCATACGAACTTCCAACGGCTTACCAGTAATTGGTTTGTCTGGGAAGATACGGATCCAGATTTGACCCTGACGTTTAATGTGACGAGTCATCGCACGACGAGCCGCCTCAATTTGACGCGCAGTGATACGACCGCGACCAACAGCTTTCAGGCCATAGGTACCGAAGCTTACGTCAGTACCGTGCGCCAGACCGCGGTTACGACCTTTAAAAGTCTTGCGGAACTTAGTACGTTTTGGTTGAAGCATCGATAGACTCCTTACTTACGGCCTTTACGCTGCTTCTTCGGCTTGTCAGCCTTTTGCTCCACTTCAGCCATTCCGCCTAGAACTTCACCTTTGAAGATCCAGGTTTTAATGCCGATAACACCGTAAGTGGTGTGAGCAGAAGAAGTTGCGTAATCAATGTCAGCACGAAGTGTGTGCAGTGGCACACGGCCTTCACGGTACCACTCGGTACGAGCAATTTCAGCACCGCCTAGACGGCCGCTTACTTCTACTTTGATACCTTTGGCACCTAGACGCATTGCGTTTTGTACCGCGCGCTTCATCGCACGACGGAACATAACACGGCGCTCTAGCTGAGAAGCGATGCTGTCGCCAACAAGTTGCGCGTCCAGCTCTGGCTTACGTACTTCAGCGATGTTGATTTGCGCTGGTACACCGGCTAGTTTCGCAACATGTGCGCGTAGCTTCTCAACGTCTTCGCCTTTCTTACCGATAACCACACCAGGGCGTGCAGTGTGAATGGTCACACGGATGCTCTTGGCAGGGCGCTCGATAACGATGCGAGATACTGACGCTTTTTTCAGTTCGTTAGTCAAGAACTGACGTACCTTAAAGTCGCCGTCTAGGTTGTCAGCGAAATCTTGGTTATTAGCAAACCAAGTGGAATTCCAAGGCTTAACGATGCCTAGACGAATACCATTAGGATGTACTTTTTGACCCATTGCTTTATCTCCTCGTCTCTTAGCGGTCTGCTACAACAACAGTGATGTGGCTAGAACGCTTCAAGATGCGATCGGCACGGCCTTTTGCACGAGGCATAATACGCTTCATGATTGGGCCTTCATCAACGAAGACTTTGGCGACGCTTAGATCGTCGATATCCGCACCTTCGTTATGCTCGGCGTTTGCAATAGCAGATTCCAACACTTTCTTAACCAGATCAGCCGCTTTTTTGTTGCTGAAGGTTAGAATTTCTAGTGCTTGTGCTACGTCTTTACCGCGCACTTGATCCGCAACCAAACGTGCTTTTTGAGGCGAGATACGAGCAAAGCGATGTTTAGCAATAGCTTCCATTTCTTACCCCTTAACGCTTCTTAGCTTTCTTATCAGCAGCGTGGCCGCGATAAGTACGTGTTGGTGCAAACTCGCCCAGCTTGTGACCGATCATTTCTTCAGAAACGAAAACGGGTACATGCTGACGACCATTATGGACAGCGATGGTCAATCCGATCATCTGTGGGATGATCATTGAACGACGGGACCAAGTCTTTAAAGGCTTCTTGTCACCGCTTTCCACCGCTTTCTCTACCTTCTTCAGCAAGTGCAGGTCAATAAAAGGACCTTTCTTGAGAGAACGTGGCATGGCTTATCCTCTGATAATAATTACTTGTTACGACGACGTACGATGTACTTGTCGGTACGTTTGTTCTTACGGGTCTTGAAGCCTTTAGTTGGCATACCCCAAGGTGATACTGGGTGACGACCACCTGAGGTACGGCCTTCACCACCACCGTGTGGGTGGTCAACTGGGTTCATTGCAACACCACGTACGCTTGGACGTACGCCTTTCCAGCGTGACGCACCGGCTTTACCCAGTTCGCGTAGCATGTGCTCTGAATTACCCACTTCGCCTAGGGTCGCACGACCTTCAGCAAGAACTTTACGCATTTCACCGCTGCGCAGGCGGAGTGTGACATATGCACCGTCACGAGCAACGATCTGAGCATAAGCACCCGCAGAACGTGCAAGCTGAGCGCCTTTACCAGGTTTCAGCTCGATGTTGTGGATAGTAGAACCCACTGGGATGTTACGCATTGGCAGGGTGTTACCTACCTTGATAGCTGCATCTGCACCAGATTGGATCTGATCACCGGCTTTTAGGCCTTTAGGTGCAATGATGTAACGACGTTCACCATCCGCATAAAGTACAAGCGCGATGTTTGCACTGCGGTTTGGATCGTATTCAAGACGCTCAACTTTCGCTGGGATACCGTCTTTAGTACGTTTGAAGTCAATTACACGGTAATGATGTTTGTGACCACCACCGATATGACGCACTGTGATTCGACCGTTGTTATTACGACCACCAGACTTAGAGTTTTTCTCTAGTAGTGGTGCGTATGGCTTGCCCTTATAAAGATCTGGGTTAACCACTTTAACAAGGTGACGACGACCCGGTGAAGTCGGCTTACATTTGATAATAGCCATTTGCTGTTACTCCTCCGTCTTACTCTGCGCCGCCAACGAAGTCGATGTCCTGACCTTCTTTCAAGATAACGTACGCTTTTTTCCAATCGCTACGGCGACCTTCGCGCATACCTTGACGTTTGGTCTTACCCTTAACTACTAGGGTACGAACAGACTTAACTTCAACTTCGAACAGTTTTTCAACTGCCGCTTTGATCTCTTTCTTAGTTGCTTCTTTAGCTACTTTAAACACGATAGTGTTCGCGCTTTCAGCAGCCATAGTTGCTTTTTCAGAGATGTGCGGAGCACGCAGAACTTTTAGGATACGCTCTTCAGTGATCATGCCAGCATCTCCTCAACTTGTTTAACTGCTTCAGCAGTCATCACGACTTTGTCGAAAGCGATCAAGCTAACTGGGTCGATGGTACCTGCATCGCGTACGTCAACCTTGTACAGGTTACGTGCAGCAAGGAACAGATTCTCATCAACTTCTGCAGTTACGATCAGAGCGTCGTTCAGCTCAAGCTCTTTCAGCTTAGCGACAAGCTCTTTAGTTTTTGGTGCTTCAACAGAGAAGTTATCAACAACGATCAAACGCTCTTGACGAACTAGCTCTGACAGAATGCTCTTCAGAGCACCACGGTACATCTTTTTGTTAACTTTCTGGCTGTGGTCCTGAGGACGAGCTGCGAAAGTGACACCACCGCTGCGCCAGATTGGGCTGCGGATTGTACCTGCACGGGCGCGACCAGTACCCTTCTGACGCCATGGCTTAGCACCGCCACCAGATACGTCTGAACGAGTTTTCTGAGCGCGAGTACCTTGACGGGCACCAGCTGCGTATGCAACGACTACCTGGTGAACCAGGGCTTCGTTGAATTCACGCCCGAAGGTAGTTTCGGAAACAGTTAGCGCGTCGGCGCCTTTGACTACCAATTCCATTACTATCTCCTCGACGTTACGCTTTAACGGCTGGTTTAACGATCACGTTGCCACCTGTAGCACCTGGGACTGCACCTTTGATAAGAAGCAGATTGCGCTCAGTGTCAACACGTACGATCTCTAGGTTTTGAGTCGTTACACGCTCAGCACCCATGTGACCTGCCATTTTTTTGCCTTTGAATACGCGACCTGGAGTCTGACATTGACCGATAGAACCAGGAGCACGGTGAGACAAAGAGTTACCGTGGCTCATGTCTTGAGTACGGAAGTTCCAACGCTTAACGCCGCCTTGGAAGCCCTTACCTTTTGACGTGCCAGTAACGTCTACTTTTTTGATTTCAGCGAATAGATCAACGTTTAGCTCAGCGCCAACTTCGAACTCTTCACCATTTTCCAGACGGAATTCCCACAGACCGCGGCCCGCTTCAACACCTGCTTTCGCAAAGTGGCCAGCTTGTGCCTTGTTTACACGGTTTGCTTTCTTCGCGCCTGTAGTAACTTGAATTGCGGCATAACCGTCAACTTCAGGCTTACGCACCTGAGCAACACGGTTCGCTTCAACTTCAACTACGGTTACCGGGATAGATACGCCATCTTCGTTGAAGATACGAGTCATACCGACTTTACGACCGACTAGACCAATCATTATCTACTCCCCCTTAGCCCAGGCTGATTTGAACATCAACGCCCGCAGCAAGGTCAAGACGCATCAGAGCGTCAACAGTCTTGTCTGTTGGCTCAACGATGTCGATCAGACGTTTGTGAGTACGAATCTCGTACTGGTCACGTGCGTCTTTGTTTACGTGCGGAGAAATAAGAACGGTGAAGCGCTCTTTACGAGTAGGTAGAGGGATTGGACCCTTAACCTGTGCGCCAGTGCGCTTAGCGGTTTCAACGATTTCCGCGGTAGACTGATCGATCAAGCGATGATCGAACGCCTTTAGGCGGATACGGATACGTTGGTTCTGCATGAGACAGAGCTCCAAATTCAAAAATTTTTACACAAACAATATCGCCATTCTGCCTCACTAGAGCGAGGGAATGCCGATTAATTTATGTGAAACCGTAGTGCCAAAATTAGGCACATTGTCAGCCATTATATTATGACTGCGAACATAAGCGGAGTATACATTAAACGAACAGTTTACTGTTCCATTCCTCGATGCTCATTGGTTCACAACTGCGTCGGAAGTCCGGAGACTTAAGCAGTGCGCAGCATTATACCGATGCCGCGCCCTATTGCAAGTCTTGGTTAAAAAATAAGCCCAAACAAAAACGCACCCATGGGGTGCGTTCATCTACCGCGATAGCGTAAGCCTCGCCTTAGTCTTTATCGCTCGCATCTTCAATCATCTGCGCTTGGTTATAATTTTCGAGTCCCACTTTCTCAATCAGACCTAGCTGAGTCTCCAGCCAATCAATGTGCTCTTCCTCATCGTCGAGAATATACTGGAACAAATCTCGCGAGACGTAATCACGTATACTTTCGGTGTAGGCAATGGCTTCTTTCAAGTCTTCGTGTGCCTGCATCTCTAGCGCGAGGTCACACTCAAAAATTTCTTGCGTATCTTCGCCGATGCGTAACTTGCCTAAGTCTTGTAAGTTCGGTATCCCTTCTAAGAACAAGATGCGTTCAATCAACTTGTCCGCGTGCTTCATCTCATCGATCGACTCTTCATACTCTTTATGGGCAATAACTTTTAAGCCCCAGTCTTTGAACATACGTGCATGAAGGAAGTACTGGTTGATGGCAATAAGTTCATTGCCGAGCACGGTATTTAAAAACGCAATCGATTTTGGGTCGCCTTTCATGGCAAAAGCCTCCTTATGGGTTCTGTTTATCAACTGTAGAACCCATAAGGAGGCTGTCAAATTTTACTCAGTACTGCTGAGTTAGCTGGCTTGCTGTAATGTAATCACTTGCACCTGATCGTGAATCACCTCTTTTGCCTGACGCACACATTTACCACACTGTGAACCCAGCGGAGTGAGCCGACGCAATTCGCGAATGCTGGTCACGCCTTGTTGATTCACAAGCTGCTTAATGGTTTTATCCGATACAGCATGGCAAATACATACAAACATCATTCTCACCCTACAACATAAACTATAACGAGAATAGTTTGCATTGCGCTTCAGGTAAAGGGTTTTCATATAACAATTGATTATTTACGCAATAGCTACACAAACAAAAAGGTCGCATAAAGCCAAAGCGCCATACGGTCAACGTCTGGGGTACTGCCATAAAAAAAGGAGCGCAATGCGCTCCTTTTCAGTGGTATGTTTTTAACTCAACGCATTACGCGATGATGTTAGCAACAACACCAGCACCTACGGTACGGCCACCTTCACGGATAGCGAAACGTAGACCTTCGTCCATCGCGATTGGCGCGATCAACTCAACAACCATCTTGATGTTGTCACCAGGCATTACCATCTCAACGCCTTCTGGCAGTTCGATAGTACCGGTCACGTCAGTTGTACGGAAGTAGAACTGTGGACGGTAGCCTTTGAAGAACGGAGTATGACGGCCGCCTTCGTCTTTAGACAGTACGTATACTTCTGACTCGAACTTAGTGTGCGGGGTGATTGAACCAGG
>NZ_MUFK01000054.1:0-16945 GCF_001996085.1 Salinivibrio sp. PR5 | reverse complement strand
ATAGTTCTCTTTTTGATTATCACTAATATTTAATTTTTCAGCTAATGTTTTTGGCAGTTTCCATTCCGAGACTAATTTGGTGTTCATCGTTTCCTCGATTCTGTTAATACTGAGAATGTCTTCTCTGATAAAATTCAATGCAAGGCTTATTCTTCACAGACAGCGATAGTGTCTTTCATCGCGACGCTCCACACCAACTCTCCAAATCCATCAAGCCAATGGGTGAGTTTTTGTGAGCGGATGACCGTGGCGGTGACTTGATAATGATCGTCGTGCTCAGTCATGGTTTGATCGGAAGACAGTGGCGTTTCTTGTAAATAGTGGCCGGCGCTTTTTTTGATGTTAAAGGTTAGTGAGCAACGCTCGCCTTCTCCAAAGCCAAAGCGGCCGTCGTCATCGTATTTTTTCAGATCAAAATCTGGCGGCGGCGTAAATGGGAATTTAGACGCCTTAGCACGGTTAATGCGGTGAACGGCAATGCTGCGCTCATTGTCGTACCCTTCAAACCGGCATACTAAATATAAGCGTGGGCCCTGTTGCGCGAGGCCAAGTGGATAAACCAGCTGGTCAGTTTTTTGTTGCTGTTTGGCGTTGTAATAATCGAGGGTCAGCGGATAATCGTTGTAGAGTGCGTCAGTAACATTTTTAAAAACCTCGTCACTTATCTTGGGGGGAAGCAACGGCTGGGTCTCACTAACCACACGCACTTTCTTGGTCCAAGCGCGGGCTTTTTTGGCATCCCCCGTAGGGTTCAACTCATAGCGCGCCGCCTCAAACATGGCACTCAGTGATTCGGTTACATTAGCCGGCAGCAAGTTAGTGAGGTAGTTTTCAGCCAGCGATAACAATAACGCCTCTTGCGTAGATAACTTGCCATTGCTGAGCTCTGGGGCATAACGCGATAAACGATACCCGTAAGGCTTGCTAGTATCATCACACTCAGCAAACCCTTCTTCGCACAGCATCTCTAAATTACGTTGAATGGTGCGGATATTGCGATCTATTCCGTCGTCCGCAACCGCTTTTTTCAGCTCGCCTGCGGTTTGCTTTACCCGATCGGAAAGATGGCGCAACAGTAAGAAGGCAAGCCTAAGCGAGTCACTTTTAGCGGGGCGTGTTGTCATAATTGTTTCGATGTCTAATGATGTTCTCACCATTATTTACCTGCCTATTTTCACAAACAAGCCGCGATCGCGGTTCCATTTCATAACTGAGCCTACCATCACAAAAAGGCAAAATGCGTCGCATATAAAACAATCAGTTAAACCGATTTAATCAGACACATTCTGTCGCACCATACCGATAAAGTGGCGTCATACCTTGTTGGGGTGCGTAAAGGAATATAGTCATGAACGATGTGCTAGAACAAGTCAGAACGCTGATAGACGATGACACCAAAACTATTAAACAGCTTCGTTATCAGGTGGGTCAGTGTGAGCAATTGATTACCGCGTTAGAAACCGAGAACCAGCGCTTGGTCGATCAATTAGGCCACCTCGTACAAAAACTCAATACCGATGATATGACAGGGTTGGCGAATCGATACCACCTCGAAAGCAGCTTTAATACACTGTTAAGCCAGCCTCAGTGCCACCAGCTGTCGTTAGTATTTATCGATATGAATAAGCTTAAAGCGGTGAATGACCAATACGGCCACTTGGTAGGCGATCAGGCGATTTGTCACCTCGCCACGCTGCTCGCCGACAATACGCACGAGGGGATCGCAGCACGCTTTGGCGGGGATGAGTTTGCGGTGTTATTGCCCAACATGACGCGCGCGGCTGCCACAGATTGGGCCCAGTCACTACTGACGCAACTCGGGCAGTCACCTATCCTCATTGATCAGCACCCACATTATCTCAGTTTTAGTTTTGGCGTGAGTGACATGCGCGCGGACAATGCCCCTCAATTAACTAGCAGTAAAACCGCGTTAGATCAGTTAATTCGTCAAGCGGATACACGAATGCTCAGTCAAAAAGCCTAACCCGGTATGAATCACAAGGTAAAAGCCATCACAGCATAAGATGATAGCCGCCACTGCCTTGTGATTCTTCACCATAAATCTGTTAATCCCATCACATTTCTGTACAATGCGCGCTCAGTCTTATTTATCTTTACATCCTCCTCGCTAGGCCGTGCATCTCCCGTTTTGAGTATGATGATACGCGCCCTCGTTGAGCATATTCGCTAGGAAACTCTTTTGATTTCAATCGCCAATATCACCATGCAGTTTGGTGCTGAACCGCTATTCGAAAATATCTCTGCCAAATTTGGTAACGGAAACCGCTACGGGTTAATCGGTGCCAATGGCTGTGGCAAATCGACCCTGATGAAAATCATGAGCGGTGCGCTCACACCAAGTGCAGGGAATGTTTCTATCACACCAGGGCAGACGTTGGGCGAGCTGAGCCAAGACCAATTTGCCTACGAACAGTATTCAGTGATTGATACGGTGATGATGGGTGACCGCAAGCTGTGGGAGATCAAGCAAGAGCGAGAGCGCATTTATTCTCTGCCGGAAATGAGCGAAGAAGACGGTATGGCCGTGGCTGAACTAGAAAGCCAGTTTGCAGAAATGGACGGTTACACCGCCGAGAGCCGCGCGGGCGACATTCTGCTACAAGCAGGCATTGCCGAAGAGCTGCATTTTGGCTTGATGTCGCAAGTCGCACCGGGCTGGAAGCTACGCGTGCTGCTCGCGCAAGCGCTGTTCGCCAATCCTGATATTTTGCTGTTGGACGAACCGACCAACAACTTGGATATTCACACCATCAACTGGTTGGCGGGTGAGCTGCAACAGCGCCAGTGCACCATGATTATTATCTCGCACGACCGTCATTTCTTGAACGCCGTATGTACCCACATGGCGGATATTGACTACGGTGAGCTGCGCGTATATCCGGGTAACTATGATGACTTTGTTGCAGCATCTAGCTTGGCACGCGAGCAATTGCTGTCTAGCAACGCCAAAAAAGAAGCCGAGCTGAGTGAGCTGCAAGACTTTGTGAATCGCTTTGGTGCTAATGCCTCTAAAGCCAAGCAAGCCAGTTCACGCGCCAAACGCATGGAAAAGATCCAACTTGATGAAGTCAAAGCATCAAGCCGTGTGCACCCTTACATCCAATTTACCGAAAGCAAAAAGCTCCATCGCCAAGCGGTTGAGTTGAAAGAGCTGGGTCATGGCTTTGAAGATGGCCTGTTATTCGATAACGGTCACCTGCTGCTTGAAGCTGGCTCACGACTGGCTGTGATTGGTGAAAACGGGGTGGGAAAATCAACCCTACTGCGCTGTCTTGTGGGTGAGTTGAGCCACCAGAAAGGCACCATTAAGTGGTCTGAAAATGCCGCGATTGGCTACTGCCCGCAAGATAACAGCGCGGAGTTTGACAACGATCTGACCCTGTTTGAGTGGATGTCACAGTGGCGTACGGCCAAGCATGATGACTTGATCGTACGTGGAATTTTAGGACGTTTGTTGTTTTCAGCGGATGACGTGAATAAAAAAGCGAAAAGCTGCTCTGGTGGTGAGAAAAACCGTCTGATGTTCGGCAAGCTGATGATGCAAGATATTAATGTGATTGTGATGGACGAGCCAACCAACCACATGGATATGGAAGCGATTGAAGCACTTAACAAAGGGCTAGAGCAATTCCCCGGTACTTTGATTTTTGTCAGCCATGATCGCGAATTTGTCTCCTCGCTCGCCACTGACATTATTGAGATTAAAGACCAACAATTGTCGCACTTTAACGGCAGTTACGATGAGTACCTCGCCCATTTAGAAAAAGTACGTGCGGTGGCTTGATCACTTCGGTTATCGATCACCAATAACGACCCATTCGCCCCAGCCACAGTCGATGTCGCTGGGGCGATTTTTTGTTACTGGTCTGTCACCAGCAGTACACTGCCCTCAAGCTGCGTCGGCCCGTAAGCAAAGATCTCCGCGTTACGCACGTCAAACATCAAAATCGTATTATCCGCTTGCACATGGCTATTGCTCCACACATAAGCGCGCACATCACCACTGCCATAGCCTTCTTCTGACGTAGAGTATGGGAATCCGGCGGCAAATGCCTTTGGATTAAGCGCGGGTTTCATACAGGCATGTTCAGCCAAAGACGCTAGCTCTTTAATATTGGGCATGCGCCATTGCGTGTGACCGGCAAATTGATGCAGCGGATGCGCTTGGCTTTGATTGATCGCCTGCACTTCATTAAGTGCGGCTTGCCAATACATTCCGGTGCCCTCGCCACGACACGCCTGTTGTTCGGCTTGCCAGGTTTTACCCAATGGGCAACGCATCCACGTTAATCCGGTAAAGGTGTCCGTTACCGTACCATTATCATCAAAGCTGTAACGAACATTCGGTGCCGTTTTGGTTAAATCAATCGAGCATTCTTGGCCCGCCCATGCGGTTGCAGATGCGAAGATACTGGCGGCAATGATCAGCTTGTTCATTATTTTTCTCCTTGGGCGACAAGACGAATAGGCAGTTGCCATGAGGTGTAGTCAGACTCGACCTGATCGCTATAGATCTCGAGCGATACCGTGGTGCCACGATCACTGCCTCGTGTTTGCGGCAGCTGGATATAGCGCGCACCCGGCGTCGCAAATGCGGTATATTCGGTTAAGAAAGAGGTGGAAGACCACAGCAAGCCGGCATCGTATTCACTGGCAGAGGATTGATGAGGGAAATACTGCGTATCGAGCCCATAAACACGCCCATCGCTGTCGGTTTGTGTCTCGCCGAAATCAATCAGGCTATACAGTTCAATAAAGGTGGGTAAGCGCCATTGATCAATGCCACAGACCTGTTGCTGATTTAGGTACACTTGGTATTGGGCCGTGGTGCAAATACCCTCAGCGTCTTTGCAGCCTGTCGCCTCAATGTCTTTGGCAAACGGTTCGAACTGTCCAGGCACTTGATAGGCAAAAAGGCGATCAACATATCGCGGGGATTGAGGATCCGTGTGTTTGCTCTCCCATACCAGTCCGCTGCGATTATCTTGCACGCAATCCCACGTGGTGGCGCTATCGGGCAAAGGCTGACCCTTACCATCTAGTTTGGTAAAGCTAAACCCACCTTCCGTTGCATCAAACCCATAGTCAGCATCTTGACCGGGGTAATCGACAGGCGCGGTGGCGACATCTCCACTGTCGGAATAATAGCTAACAATGCCGGTATCGTTCACGGGGCGCATTTGAGTCCGTTCATCCAACTCAACCAAAATCGCGTTAAGGTCCGCGTCGCTTGGCGCACCTTTAAGTAAAACATCCGCGTAACGCGCCAATTCGCCGCTTAGTAGCGCTAGCATGCGATTCGCCCGCGAGGGCGTCATCCCTGATATCAGCGATAAAACGTTATTTTCAAGCTGTACAAAGCGGTTATCCGCCCCGTTGCTAGGCAAGTCCGCTTGCGTCGTGACGCCCATCGCCTCGAATTGCTCACGTAAATGAGCAACCGCATCTTGATAGGCATCCCCGGCCGCCATATTGCTGGCGACCAGTGTGCTGATCACATTGATGTCATTGCCGGTAGTCTTACGCACTCCGGGAGCAACAAGGAATGCATTCGCTTGGCGAGGCGCGTCAGCCTGCGCATCCATTCGTTGCGACGATAACGTGGTCACGCCGGTGTCGATTTGCGCGACAATCGGTGAGGATAAAATGGCTTTATCGGCGCTGGTGAGGATAAATGCCCCCTGCTCCGCTTGTGTGGTGGGTTCGTTGGCGTTACAGGCAAAGTCACCATTTAAATCCGCACACACGGTTTCGTTACCGGTGGCATTGGTGGCGCTAATGGTACCAGAGACGCTGTAGGTCGGCGCGATCGAGTCGCTTGCGCTCGTCTCTGATCCAGAACCATTACAGCCTGCCAGTAGCAATGCACTGGCGAGTAGAGAGTAGTTAAATTTCATCATATCTGTCTTTTTAGTAAGGGTGTTAAGGTGATTGAATAACGCGTTATCGGGACTCGCCCTTTCGTGCTCGCCAGCCGCCCCAAAGCAAGCCCACCAGCAGCAGTGGCCATGACAACGCGCCGCCTCCCGAGCTAGCGGTATCGAGCGCATCCTTGGTGCTAAGGTCGGTATCTTGGCAATCGAATCCCGTCACGCGTCCCACTTGCCATGCCAGCAGCTCACCACGGCTGCCTTGGGCATAGTCCGTCACTTCAAGACGCCAATTCCCCGCAAGAGGTTCGCCATCAAAGGCTTGCAAAAGGCCGTCGTGCTGGCTGGTCCAATAGCGCACCAAGTCATCGCTCTGATGGGCGGTATTGGCGTGTAGCGTCACCCGTGTGCCTGCGGGTGAGACGAGAACAACGCGTAAATCTGATGGGCTGGCATGGTTGATATGGACATACACGCCAAGATCGGAGCGAATGGCATTCGTGTCATCGTTAATAATGAAGTTAAAACTTTTGAAGCCATTGTTTTGCGCACCATTACTGGCCACCGATGCATCCGGTAAGGTTGCATTCAGCGTTTGGCACGATTGGGTGAGTTTGGGCAAGCCTTTAATCACCGTCAAACTGTCTTGCCATTGATGGGTTTGCAGCGTGTCATCAAATTGATAGTCAATTTGCGCATCAAGGGTCAGCGGCTGACCGCATTGCGCCGCAAGCGGCAGAGGAATAGAAAACGACTGAGCCTGGCTGAGTGTTTGATTAATGGACGTGGGCGCTCCACCTTCCACTTTAATGTCACCGCGAACTTTGGCTGTCCGCCCTTGTGGTGTTAAGCGTGTGTGGATAGCCGCGGTATCGGCAACATAACGCTGGCTTGTCTCAAAGCGAAACGGTGCTTTGAGCAAACCGTGTTGTTCAAAGTTCGCTTTCAACAAGGCTGCATAGTCGCGTGATGGATAATAGGTTTTAGCCACATAGAGCATGCTTTCTGCCAGATCGTGCATTTTCATGCCCCGGCCTAGCCCAAACATCGACTCCAGCACCAAGGTATCCATCTCTTTAAAAGCGGGTTCACCATACAGTGCGACCGCTTGCTTGAGGGTTTGGAACAAAGGCGTCGACCAAAGCTCATCTCCCAATTCACCACCGACATTTTCGTGCGCGCGGTATTCACTGCTCTCAAAATAGCGCGCTTTTTGATTCCATAAACTGCGCGTACCTTGCTTAAAGCCAAAATAACCATCCCAGTTAAAGACGGTATCAATCTCGAAGTCATCACCTTGTTGATACAAGGTGTGATAGCTGGCAGAGCCCGCCCAATAGTCAGCAAATCCCTCGCCCAAGGCGCCCGTGTGGCCATACGCCCAGTCGGGCAAAATATGGTAGTGAATACCGTGGGCCAGTTCATGGACCACGACATCGGCATCGAGTGTATCGGGCGAGCCCGACGCCCCAAACATCACCGCGTTAGGACCCACATAGTAAGACGAGTTGTTCGAACTTAAGGCGTGAGCATCGAAGCGAACCGGACCGTCAAATAATGAATACCCTAACGAGGACACATATTGCAGGGACTTATCCAAATGATAAAACGCCATCATTTGTGCAAAGTTTTGACTATCAAAAGGCAACGCTGTGAGCGACGCATGGCTTGCAAACTGTGTGACACCGTCAGGATTTAAAAACGAGACACTGTCACTTTTCTGCCATTGTCCAGACTCAGGGTTTTTGTCTTCAAAGGCGATGGCATCAACAGCTTGGACTCTGGGGTTACTCAAGTAGAGGGTGCCGCCCACATCCAATAAAGAGACATCACGCATAACAAAGCGTGGCGCGTGGGGATAATCCGCCAACGTTGTCCAGAGCGTCTCGGGGGCGGGCTGTTTATCCATACTACGCAGATCCGGATCAACCACATTGACGGTGCGCGTCACTAACTCTCCGTCTGATAGCGCTGGCGGCGCATCCGCGATCAGGCGACGCGGGATCTCAATCGCCGCCTCTTTCACTGCCTCACCCTGTCGGATCATGGTGTCGGTTAGACTTTTATACACCCGAGTGACCAAGCCCTGTTTATCGGTATGTAGCACCAATGTGCGCTGCGGCTGATACTCGCCACCACGATAAATATCAAAGTTATACTGACGACCAAGCAAACTGCTGGTTTGGTAGCGCAACGACAGATCTCCCACCGACGGATAATGCGTGCGCAAATATTGCTGTGCTTGAGTGGCATCACTTGCTTGATTATTGCCCGCAGGGTAATCCCATTCCCCTGCCATGACATTGGTACTGGCAAGTGCCAACGCCACAAGACTGATCGCTGATTTCATGGTTCTTCCTTAAAACGCATAACGTGCATTGAGGGTGAAGTAACGACCAGGCTCGGTCGAAAAACGGGTTTGTGACTCGGAAATACCGGCAACGTCTTGATAACGAATATATTCGCGGTCTAACACGTTATAGACATTGAGATTGATAGAAGCTTGCGACGAGAACTGATAGCCCAAGCCAAGGTCAACGCTCGCCCAGCCAGACGTCTGAGCACACTCAGTGCGGGTGCCTAACTCGGTGTAGCACATGGGCGTGCGGGTCATCTGATCTGCCCAGTTCAAACGGGTATAACCGTTAAACGATTGGTTATCGAAGTGAAGCGACAGACTGCCTTCGAGGGGAGCTAAATTGCGAACATACTCGTCATTGTCGTCTTTGCCGGAAATCCAGCCAATCTGACTTTTCGCTTGCCATTGTTCGGTAAATGCATAGGCCGCAGACGCCTCAACGCCATACGTTTTTACACCATCAAGGTTTTCATAACGCTTCTCAAACAAACCAGTTTCTGCGTTGAAGCCCTTATCGGCAATATCAATAAAATGGCTAAACCGGTTGTAATACGCCGCGGTATACAAACGCAGCTTGCCGTCATCATATTTGGCCCCGAGCTCAAAACTATCGCTGGTTTCCGCGTCAAGAGACGGATTGGGCAGCACCACAAATGGCGTCACCGGCACAGAGGCATGGTTGGAGTAGCCATAGCTTTTGTCATATTCAGGCGCTCGATAACCATGCTTATAACTGAGGTAGGTATTGAACGCTGGCGTCCAGTGATAAGCCACCGAAGCACTGGGAGATAACGCTGCACTGTTATTATCCGCCACACTCGCCATGCCAATGGCTTGGGGATCGTCTGCACTTAATCGGTACGCATCAGCACGTAGGCCCAGCATCACACGCCACTGCCCGATGCTCATTGCATCTTGTGCATAAACACCTAACGCATAACTCCGTGCTGGCACGAACGGTTGCGTATCACCCACTGTTACGCCGTTCCAATCGAGAGTCGTTTTCGTCACAGGACGTTCATGGTAAGCCGTTTCTAACACACCACCGTAAACCAGCGTATGCACCACGTCGCCGCTGATTTTCTCAGCGTTGGCGTCTACCGACCAACCGATTGACTGGTCTTGAAAACGGCGATCATCCAGCACCCGACGTTGCTCATTGATCCCCATGTTCCAGCGAGTCATCAAACGGTTCGTGTTCTGGGTAAAATCGGTATTTCGGTAATAGAGCTTGGTGTTGAGAGTTTCTAACCAAGGCTGCTGGGCGTGATATTCACTGCCAAACCACAATTGCGTGGTTTCGATTTGTTCGGCTTGATCAAAGGTTTTGATATCCCACTTACCGTCAGGTTGAATCGATGCTGTGCCTTCTTGTCGCGATGCGTCTTCGCGGTAGAGCTTGGCTCGAGCACTTAGCTTCCAGCGATCGGAGACATAATGATCCAGACGCAACGACGCACTGCCACCATCCAAAGTGCGGTTATACAAATCTTGCTGATAATTACGGGTTTCTTCCCCTTCCCAATAGCTCACATCGAGCAACGCACTGGTATCACCATGACGGAGTGCGAGACGACTGCCGACTCGGCCTTTATCACTGAGCTCGCTATAGGTAACTTGCGCGTCGGCGTACAGATCCTTGTTGCGGAGGAGATCGTCAGCGGACAGCGATGTCACGATCACGGCGCCGCCTAATGCACCTGACCCGTAACTGGTTGAGCTAGCGCCTTTCACCACTTGGATTTGCTTGGCGCTCGCAATATCAAAGGAATTACGCCCTGCTTTATCATTCAAGTCAGCCGCCCCGAACCCATCCGCGACTGGGACGCCATCTTCCACAATCAAGATACGGTTACCGGACATCCCGCGAATAGTGATGTTTTGAGGGCGACCCGCTCCGCCTGTCACACTGACACCCGGTTCGTTTGTCAGTGCATCATAGAGCTCGGTGGCGCCTTTTTTTTGGATATCTTCGCCGCGGTAAATCGCGACCGAACCCGCTGTATCTGACGGTAATTCAGCAAATTTATTGGCCGTGACGACTACCGTCTCGACGTGGCGATTGGTCGCATCACCAGCGGTATTCTCCTCGGTGTTGGCAGAATTGGCGTGCACGGTGCCAGTAGCTAGTGCTGTCACCACTGCCACAGAGACAGAAGACAATTTCATTTAATACTCCGGTTAGTTCACACGCTTCAGTTGGTGTAAGAGAAAGGCATAGTCGGTTGCTTGTTGCGCCAGCCCATGGCGCGCATCAGCTTGGTGGCCACGGGAAAAATCCGTCAACAACAAATAAGGGCCCGTTCGGGTGCTGGTTGCGGCTAAATGCGAAAGGTATTGCGCCCCTTCCCAAAAAGGAACCCGCTTATCGTCCCAGCCGACACGCACCAGCATAGGGGGATAAGGGTTTTGCTGGATGTTGCGCAAAGGATCATAGCCTTGCATGACCTCGCGCTGATCGCTCTGCGCGGGATTGCCCCATTCTTGGTATTGCTGTGCGGTTAACGGCAACGCCGGATTAGACATACTGCCCAGCACATCGACAAACGGAACATTGAGGCTAGCGGCGGCAAACGCTGCGGGCGCTTGGTTAAGTGCCGCGGCAACCAAGGTACCACCAGCGCTAGAGCCCACAGCCGCGACTGCACGTTGTCCATCTTGATAGCGGCCCATCGCTGTGGCGACATCAATAAAATCTTGGATGCCATGCTTTTTATTCATCCCGCTGCCCGCTTGGTGCCATGTTGCACCGTAATAGCCTCCGCCACGCACATGCGCAATCGCATAGATGACGCCTCTGTCCATTAGCGAGACGGTTTGCGGCATAAAATACGGCTTCATGGTAAAGCCATACGCGCCATATCCATAAAGCACGATTGGCGATGACGGGGTCAGCGCATCTTTACGATATGCCAAGGTGACAGGAATGCGATGCGGTCCAACGTACAAACGTTCAGAGTGATAGCGAGACGCGTCAAAGTCGGGGTAATGATCGGCGCTGACTTCACGACGCGTGCCGGATTTAAGATCCAGCGCTTCCCATCGTGGTGGCTGTACGAGCGACATACTGCGAATAAACAACTGATTGCTCGCATAGTCGCCTCCGCGCGCAAACCAAGCGACCTGCCCTTGTGCCGCCAAAGGCTCCTCAACGACGCGCTCTCCGTTCCCATTGAGTAAGACAAACCACTGTTCACCCTCTTGCTGTTGGGTGAGGACAATGCCATCTTCGAAGAGGTAAAACGTGTTTAATTCAGCGCCCAACTTGGGGGCATAAATGACTTGCCAATCGTTCGGCGTCGCGACGGCAGCACGATAAAACTGCTTGGTTCCTTGGTGGTTGCTCAGCATCCAAAACGCATCATCGGTCTTATCGAGGTAGTATTCGACATTGGGTTGGCGCGCTTTGAGCGGTGCAGACAGGCTGCCATCATTCAGACGGAGCAGACGCTGTTCGGTCGACGATTCATTGTTGACTTGCACAATGGCCGTATCTGTGTGGCTAGCACGGTATACCGACAACAACCACGCAGGATCGACTTCTTCATACACCAGGCTATCGCCACCGATGGTGCCTATTTCATGGCGGAACAATTGATATGGGCGTGCAGTTTCCGCGTCTTTACCGACATAGTAGAGCTGCTGATTATCCGGCGACCAAATGACAGACGCATCAGCCTCGGTGGCAATAATATCGGTTTGCCCAGATTGACGATTGATCAGCACAATGCGGTAGTCTTCCTCACCGTGAATATCCTCGGCAATGGCGAGCCATTGTCCATTGGGACTTAACGACCAACTTCCCAGCTGGTAATACGCATGCTCAGCAGCTCGCGCCTCAATGTTGAGCAATGTCGACCCTTTTTCGCTGCCTGCTTCTTTTTCGCGAACGGCTCCTTGTTCACTGACGGCTTTGCGCATACGCAGCACGCGCTCACCATTAACCCGTGTTTGCAAAAATTCGCGACCATCGCGCGTTAACCAAGGTGTGGAGCCAGTTTTCGGTGTGCGCTGCCATTCATTCAACAACTCATCGCGAAGCGATTGACTCGCCATCAGAGACTGTTGTGCATGCTGATTTTGGCGTTCCAGATATGACCGAATTTTATCCTGTTGATGGGTCACATCTTGCAGCCACGAAAATGACGACAACGTATTCGTTTCATCGTCGCTATGGCTCAATGGCGACACAAACAAAAGCCCGATTAACAGCGTATTCACTAACTTCATGTTATAAAAACATTAAATTGGGGTAAGTTCAGGGCGCGCATCATAGATGCAAATACGATTGAGATCAATTATCATTTGTAACGTTATTTGAGGCAGATCTCATTCAGTCATATTGACTGCAATAACGCGTTGTTATTCAAGCTGTAACGAGATAAAAGGCAATGATGAAGCGAAAACGACCTATCACCCTACACGTGCCAACTCAACCACTTGGATTGCTGATAATCGTCGCACTCGTGTGTGTGGGTGTTCATTATTCGTCACTTGCTGAGACGTGGGTGTGGCAGCGCAGTGCACTGGCTTCAGGCCAAGCGTGGCGCGTGATGACGGGTAATTTTATTCATCACAACCTCTTCCATCTGCTGACCAACATGACCGGATTAGGCGTATTCGGCCTGATGTTTTATCGCCATATCGGCGCCGGTACGCTAGCGTCGCTGATCTTGTGGCTTGCGTGTGTGGTTGGTCTGGTGATGTGGTGGAGTCCCTATCAGCAGTATATGGGTCTATCCGGGGTGTTGTATGGATTATTTATGTATGGAGGAATAAGCACTATTCACACCCCTAGCGGGAAATGGATTGCCTTAATCACCAGCGTAAAGTGTGTGGGAGATGCGCTATTGGGCCAATCCCTGCCCATGCGTGCCGCGTTAGGTATCGATATTGCTCACCTCGCTCATGGTGGAGGAATCGTCGGAGCGCTGGCCTTTTTTGCCATCAAACAGCGAATCCAACGTCGAACCATATCATCTAAAAACACCGACCTTGCACTGTCTTAGTGGTCGGCGACTTTCATTCACCGCCATTTACCGCTATACCTACATCACTCTCGGTTGATAATAGGTGCCTTCTATGAAAGCGACACTGCCAGTACTCACGCTTGCTGCCATATTAATCTCTCCCGCCAGTCAGGCGTTTTTTGGTCAAGGTAATACCACCACGGATGTGATGACCCAAATGGCGACCCAATTTGCGGACGACCAGGCCAGTGAATCGCCGCTTGTACAAGCAATTACCGAGCAAGTGGATGTTAGCCCCACGCAAGCCGCAGGCGGCGCAAGTGCCCTGCTAGCGATGGCGGCGAATCAGCTCACTGGTAACCAGCAGCAAGAGCTGGCAAGTCTGCGTCCTGATTTATCCTCCCTTTCATCATTACTGGGTGACAGTGGCATTGGCGATAACATTGGTTCGCTCGAGAGTTTATATAACGTGGCTGACACACTCGGCATTGATGCGGCCACCTTGCAACAATTTGTACCGATTGTACTCGAGTATTTAGGCCAACAAGGCGCCAGTGAGGGTTTACTGAGCGCGCTAACAGGGCTTTGGCCTTAGCACTCGTTTTAACGTTTTTATTAACGCGCGGCGCTTAACCGCGCGTTAGTGCGTTCTCTCAAGCAAAACGGATCGAGACACGTTATCATAGCGGCCTTGTTGTTTTAGCCGGTGTGATTATGCCTGCCTTTTCATTGTCCGCGATCCCGATTGGGATCCGCTTTATGCTCCTTTCCGCGTTCGGCTTCGCGGTCATGTCCGCCTGTGTTAAATATGTCAGCCTACATGGTATCCCGCTTTTTGAGATTGTCGCTGCACGGGCGTTGGTGTCGCTTATCATCAGCTACACAGATGTCAAACGGAAAGGCTTGTCGCCCTTTGGCAATAATAAACCGCTACTGTTGCTGCGCGGCGTATTAGGGACCGCCGCACTTATGTGCGTGTATTACGCCGTTACCACCCTACCGCTCGCCGAAGCCACTGTATTGCAATACATGCACCCCGTTTTTACTGCGGTACTTGGATTGATCGTGCTGAAAGAGCGATTACAAGGCGCCACCTTAGTATCCATTGCCCTGTGTTTGGGCGGCCTCTATCTGATGGTTCAACCCAACCTCAATACATCGATCGATAGCGCACTTCCGCCCTTTAGTGTCGCTATCGCATTACTGGGGGCCTTGGGAAGTTCGGTCGCTTACGTGATTGTACGAAAGCTCAGTCGCAGCGAAGACAGCTCGGTAATCATCCTATACTTCCCGATGGTTGCCTTGCCGGTCTCAATGGTGTTGATGTGGTCAGACTTTGTGATGCCAAGTTTGCCGCTCACATTCTTATTGGTGTTAGTAGGCGTGTTTACTCAAATCGGCCAGTATGGACTCACCAAAGCCATGCAAACACAGCAAGCTGGCGAAGCGTCAGCCTATGCGTATGTGCAAATCGTGTTTTCTACTTTAATTGGGATAGCGGTTTTTCAAGAACTGCCGTCCATATGGACGTATCTCGGTGGTGGGCTGATTGTGGCGGGCGCATTGTTCAATGCCTTGGGACACCGACTCTTCCGGCGACGTTTGGTGTAGCTCGCGCGTCGCGAGTTTTGTGAGTGACGCGCAAAATGGCCTCATAAGAGGCCATTTTGCTGTTCTTATTGCTTTTGCTGTTCAGGCAACGTGATGCATTTCTGCACGCGTTTCCGTCAGCGCGTTGATCGCCAAGCGTAAATCTTGCTCTAGGGTATGCAACCAAGCATATCGCTTGGTGTATAAACGTCGTTTACTGCCACTAAGCTGGGTAACATCTTTACGTATTGGCAGCATCGGCAAGGTATACATATATCGATTCAGTGGCATGCCATCATATTCACGCCAAAGCTCATCATAATCAAACGTCACCACATTCCGCTTAGAAGTGATGTAACGAATCGCTTTATAAATATGGCCTTTATTAGACACCGCGTAGCAGCGCTCGGCACCCATGATACGGCCCAGCATCAGCACCAGCTCTAACATCAAAGCTTTGGTTCGCAATCCATGCGCCGTTTTCGTCAACATTTTAATGATCTGATGACGGTCAGGTACGCTATCACTCGGACCTTGCAAGGCACCGATATAGATTTCTCGCCCCTCACGGTTAAAGTGGAACGAAATACTGTACACGCCTTGCTTGCTCTCCACGTCATACAAGGACAAACCCAGCGCCCCTTCGCGAATTGCACCACGATAAAAGCGCACGCCATATTGACGTCCATTATTGGCAGTAAAGCTGACAAGAGGCAGACCCGCGACTGAGAAAATGGTGCTGCAATGACGGCCAAAGGTATTTGCCATAAAACGATAATGGTCATGCAGCATTGCAACCCGCTCAGACATGCTCAGTGAGACATTGAGGTACGGTTTGAGCGGTTTAGTGATCACTTCTGGATAGTCAGCCAATACCGGCGCCAAATACGGCTCGTTAAAAATCTCAATCATGCGTTCCAAGATGGTTGGAAATGCCGAACCCAACGCGCAAAAACGCCAGTTTTTACTTACTACACGCCATCCTTTGCTGTTCGGATAAATTCTTTCAGCCCACTCCACAAGACTCATTCGATGCTGTTTACTGATATTCATCACGGCCAAACCCACTTCATTTTGTTGCATAAAACGCGTTAAAGAGGGTTGACTATAATCAGCAAATCAAAAAAAGGCTGTCGTGAGAATGTACGAGAGTGTCAGTGTTTGTCGGTGTCTATCAGAATTGCGTGGACGTTTTTGCGGTGGTAATGAAAGAGCGGATTGCCAAGCTCAACAATCCGCTAACAACTCTCTAATTATGTGCGGATATGTTTGATGGCACTGCTGAGTGAGTCAACATTATCTTTTAGAWCGGAGACAATCGGACCCAATTGATCAATCGCTTCATTCATATCACCTGAAAGCGTCTTGATATTCGCGAGATTGCTAGAGATCTCGTCACTCACCGACAGTTGCTCTTCAGTAGCAGAAGCAATGGAAGAGTTAAGGCGGTGAATCTCGGCTGCGGATTCTTTTATGGTACCTAGCGCCTCATTAGCCGTTGTCATATTGTCACGCGTGGATGCGATTTTTTCAGCGTTAACACGAATGGTTTGGGTTGATTGCTCGGCTTTACCCTGCAAACTTCCAATCATGTCTTCAATTTCACCTGCCGATTTTTGCGTGCGTTGCGCCAGTGATCGCACTTCATCTGCCACCACCGCAAAACCGCGGCCTTGGTCACCTGCACGTGCCGCCTCGATAGCCGCATTAAGCGCCAATAGATTWGTTTGC
Source organism: Salinivibrio sp. PR5 (assembly GCF_001996085.1). Taxonomy (NCBI): domain Bacteria; kingdom Pseudomonadati; phylum Pseudomonadota; class Gammaproteobacteria; order Vibrionales; family Vibrionaceae; genus Salinivibrio; species Salinivibrio sp. PR5. The sequence goes on along the minus strand of NZ_MUFK01000054.1, from coordinate 404 downwards.
TCGGCRATRTCYTTGATCACATCCARYACATTACCSACATTGGTMGATTCATCCGCCAATTCTTGAATGACTTCAGATGTTTTGGTGAACTCAGTTTCCAAACTCCCAAACTCAAGTGTCGTTCTATCAAAGATTTCTTTACTGGTGGTCGTCTCTTTTTCTGTGCTTCCTGCGTATTTTTCAGCCATAGATGTATTTTCAGTCACTGTTGCCAATGCTGATGTCATCTCTTCCATTGCTGTAGCCGCCATTTCTAGTTCTTGGTTTTGTTGATTAGATACTTTGGCATTTTTGTCGGTAATATTAACCAAACTTTCTGTAATCTGTGAAATCATATGATTCACATTATTAATTTTTTCAATCGTTGAAGAATAACTAACAATAACTTTATTAACAGTACTACC
>NZ_MUFK01000053.1:0-16999 GCF_001996085.1 Salinivibrio sp. PR5 | reverse complement strand
GCATAGTGAGCTATATAATACTGAGTGTTTACTCAAAACAGGTTGGCAACAACAATGAAATATATTTATAAGATAACAATGGCAGTCGTCCTTCTTATGATGTCTTCAACAGGCTTTGCTGCCATCGGGCAATACAAGATTGTGTTAGTGCATGGTTTTCAACCCGCACAACTAAAAACGCGTCCTGCTCATGATGAGGTCATACGAGATGGCGGCGATTATTGGCAAAACTTCTGGCTACAGCATGCTGATGCTCGGATTGACTGGCCTGCCCATGAGCGCATTGAAGGGAAAATAGCCTCCGATTATCTTTGGCCTGCGTTGAAAAACTTTTCCGAGCAAGAAACCTGTCTGTCCGGCTGTATTTTAGTCACCCACTCTACCGGCGACCTAGTAGCACGCTATCTGCTCGATAACCAAGAAAACTGGCTGAGCAACGCAGGGCTAGAGCCCCTCAATATTGTCGGCACCTTTGATTTTGCTGGCGCAGGAGGCGGTGTTGAGTTAGCTAACATAGCAGTAAACCTTGCCGAAGGTGGTGGCTGGCTAAACCATGCGATGAAAAAAGCCGTGTCACTTTGGATGGGACAAATGCCAACCAAAGACAATATCGGCGTACTGAACGACTTAAAAGTAGCCAATGCACGCCAATTGGCGATGTGGCCAGATAACCGAGTGCCGCGTATCCGCTTTGTGGGGAATGGCTCTGACTTCTTAGGCGCCACGTCTCCCTTTATTCCGGGTAGTGATGATGGCGTGGTCGCCGCCCACTCAGCCTGTGGCGCCGCGGATGCCGATGAGTTTGATAGTTGCTCCACCAAGATAGAGTTTGACGGTAAACTGGATTACGTCCATAAAGGCGTTAAACGCTTTATGCCGTTGCACTATCCGCTGTTGATGGGCGATAAGTATAGTCACCTCACCATTTTTAACCCTTGGCACAAAGGGAAGGTGACAGCGACAGATCCAGAGCTTGTGCTCGGCGATAATTCGCGGATTACCGTCGAAACCGTGGATAAAGATGGCTGGTTTGGTAAGAAATATCGCTTTGTCCGTGATTCCGACCGTGACACCTTGTCCGAACTGGTTCACGCCCTTCCGCAATAATCTCGGTCGAGCTGTGACCTGACCAACAAAGCTGCTCTTTTGTTTAAAAAGAGCAGCTGGTCAGATTTATTCATTTTTATGGGCTGTGTTAGTTTATTCGTGAATAATTAATTAGAGATTGCTATGACTAGACTGCTACTCGCAGTAACCTTGGTGGTATCCATTGGAGTTACTGCCTATCTATGGCTTGATGTTCCCGACGCTCCGCCTGCCACACCAACTGCTGAGCAGAACCATCAACTGCCGTCGCCCGACACTGCCAAATACGAGCCACCAATTCCAGAGTCTACCGCTCGAAATGGGCAATATCGTCCCGAAGAACCCGATATTGTGGAAACCTCGATGACACCAACACTCAGCTACATCGCGGCCGACTATGCGGAGCAAATCCAGCACCCCTCTTATTCGATCCCCATTCCATCCAAACAAAGCCCGTACCTACACTGGAATCGATATGTTTCCACGCCGATGCCGATCCTAGACGGCTCAGTGAAAGCGGCATTAAAGCTCAACCAATACCGCTACTTTTATCCAGAGAACATCCAGGCCTCATTGGTCACCCCAGCCTCTCTTAATCACGCGACCTTATCGGTCATTGATGTCCAGTCCAATCAGGAATTGACCCGCCTCGATGTTACGGATACCCAGTGGAATATTGAGCCAGAGGGCGATTGGCCCATTGAGCTTCGCCTCAAGGCGACACTCAGTTTTGATGGTGGCGACGATGTGCTCACCGCCGACTTCCGCCTCTACCAACCCATTGCGGAAGTGAAAGGCGTTAAACCAGTTTTCGGCCGCGGGCCAGATATGGTTATTCCACTCGTTTTAGATATCGATAAAGGCGGTATTTATCGAGTGCGTGCCAATTTATTTACTGCTGACGATCAACCCGTTGCGGTGTTAACCACCAAGACACGCCTCAGTGAGGGAGAACAATCTCTGGAGCTGCGCGCATTTCGGGCTTCAATGAGTGGCTATGGTGATGAGTGGCAACTGAAAGACGTCGTTATTGAACGTATGTCCGGCTATCCCGGTGAGCGGGCACAATTTGGCATCAGCCCAGAAGACCATTATTTCCTCGGCATTTTTGATACTGGGCAACTATCTGACGAGCCCTATCAAATGACTGAGCAAGAGCGGATGCAGTTAGAGTTTTTACAGCATGCCGCTCAACGGTCTTAACGGCTCAACTTTCCATCTGAGTGACTTGCTCTCGTGCGGTATGAATACATCGACGCACAACATGAGCGGTATTAGTCCGCTGCCACGCCAATACGACGTGACTCACTAAGGGCATGTCTTCAACCGCGACCACTGCGACATGGTCGCTCAGTTGCGTAGTCAATGATTCAGGCACTAGGGCAATCCCAAACCCCGCAGAAACCATCGCCGTTGCCGAATGCAATTGTGGCGCTAGCGATGCATTCGATGGCGCCAATCCTGCCCCTTTTAGGGCATCCACTAAGGCATCATGTAATCCTGGCCCAATATCACGCGGAAACAGAATAATCGGGTCATCGCCTAATTGTGACAGCGTCACGCTTTGCTGCTTAGCAAAGGTATGATTAGCAGGTACCACTAACTTAAACGGATCAGGAAACAGCGGCGTGTGCGCCACGTGTTCACTGGCATAACATGGTAAGCGTAGAAAGGCGAGATCGACATCCTGCTGACGCAAGGTTTCCACCAACGCAGGCATGGGTAATTCTATCGGCTGAAAATCAATCTCTGGATGGGCCTGCTGTAATCGCCGAACCAGTTCTAACACGGCTTGGCTCACCACCGTGGAGCTGGCAAATCCAAGCCGAAGCTGATTCCGCTCTCCTCGCGCCACTTGTTTGACCCGCTGCACCGCATGATCCAACTGCGCCAAGATTTTCACCGCATCATCATAGAGCACCTGACCAGCCGGCGTTAGCGCCACCCCACGCGACAAACGCTCAAACAAAGGCACACCCACCTCTTGCTCTAGCTTTTTAATTTGTTGACTCAGTGGTGGTTGCGCAATGCCCAACTTTTCGGCTGCGCGGGTGAAGTGTCGGCACTCTGCCACCGTTACAAAATACCGTAAATACCTTATCTCCATGACCCTGCCTCCGAGAAATCTCTGATATTCAGTATCTTACCACGTTTTTTATGTGCCATATCTTTTCGATATCAAAGCCAACTTTTTTTATATTGGATGCTATCCACGTCAGCTCGCATCATATCTATAGGTTTCATACAACAAACCGTTTGGTTATCAGAACGGTTGTTAAACACGGTTAACGAGGACGCTTTATGAGCACCCAAACCTGCCACTGTGCCGAGCACATTGCGGCCGCCTACGTTGAGCATCACCAACACACTGGAGAGGGCGAAATCTATCAAACCTCCCTGATGAGTGCCTTGATTGATGGCGTCTATGAGGGTGACACCACCATGGCCGATCTCCTCAAACATGGCGACTTCGGTCTCGGCACATTCAACCAACTCGACGGTGAGCTCATCGCCTTTGATAAAACCATATTTCAGCTGCGCGGTGATGGCTCGGCACGCCATGCCGACCCGGACCAAAAGACCCCCTTTGCGGTCATGACCTTCTTCAAGCCAGAGATCAGCCAGTCTTTTGATCACCCCATGTCGCGCCAAGAGCTGCATGATGTCATCGATAGCTTGGTGCCAAGCGATAACATTTTTTGTGCGGTTCGTATCGATGGTGCCTTTGAGCATGTGCGCACTCGCACTGTGCCCAAACAAACTCCGCCGTACAAACCTATGCTTGAGGCCATCGCTGCACAACCAGAGTTTCGCTTTGACCATGTTAATGGCGTGATTGCAGGATTTCGCAGCCCACAATATACCCAAGGGATCAATGTCGCTGGCTATCACGAGCACTTTATCACTGACACACGCCAAGGCGGTGGCCATGTCCAAGACTACGAACTGGCGTGTGGCACCTTGCAAATTGGACGGGTCTCTAAACTGGTCATTGATCTTCCGACCAATGCCAGCTTCCTCGGCGCGAACTTAACGCCGGACAACATACACGCCGCTATCGAACAAGCAGAAAAATAATATCACCTCCCATTGGGAGGCAACCTCACGAGGAGCCCAGCATGACTAAAAAAACACAGTGGGACAATGGCGCACAACTGATCGCAAATCACCTAGAGCAGCAAGGTGTGGAATACATTTTTGGTATTCCTGGTGCCAAAATCGACCGTCTCTTTGACGCGGTTGAAGACACCAACATTAAGATGATTCCCGTTCGTCACGAGGCGAATGGTGCCTTTATGGCAGGCGTCGTCGGCCGTCTAACCGGTAAGGCGGGTGTGACTATGGTGACCTCTGGCCCAGGCTGTGCCAACTTGGTCACCGGTCTGGCAACCGCAACCTCAGAAGGCGATCCCTTAGTCGCATTGGGGGGCGCCGTGAAACGGGCCGATCAACAAAAACAAACTCATCAAAGCCTTGATACCGTGAGCGTATTCCGCTCCGTCACCAAATACAGCGCCGAGGTTCAAGCCAGCACTGCTGCGTCTGAGATCCTTGCCAATGCCTTCCGCTCAGCAGAAAGCGGCCGCCCCGGCGCTGCCTTTGTCAGTCTGCCCATGGACATTCTCAACGAACCCGTGGAAAGCGATATTCTCGCGCCAACCTTCCCCGCCCAGCTCGGCATGGCAGATACGCGAGCCATCAACGAGGCAGCCAGTAAAATCAAAGCGGCGAAAAATCCGGTTTTCCTCCTAGGCTTACAAGCCAGTCGCCCCGAGAATGCCGCCGCTATTCGTACTCTGCTTAATCGTACCCAATTACCCGTTCTCGGCACCTATCAGGCGGCAGGTACCGTTGATATTAGCTACTACCAGCGCTTTGCGGGTCGCGTGGGGTTGTTCAACAACCAGCCCGGTGATCTATTGCTCGCAGATGCAGACCTTATCATTACTATTGGTTTTAGCCCGATTGAATACGATCCTGAGCTTTGGAATACCCAACACACAGACATCGTGCATATTGATGTCGAGTCTGCGGAAATCGAGCACTACTATCGCCCCAGCGTTGAGCTCGTGGGTCAAATTGAGCCTACCCTGAAAGCACTCACCGAGCAGCTCGATCACCACTGGCTGATGCCGCCTACCACCGTCGATGTGCTCGAAGAAGTCGCTCACCAACGTCAAGCGATTCGGGCTTATAGCCAGTCACACCAAGAGTTTGCTTTGCATCCGTTACACCTAATCAAAGTGATGCAGGATGTGATCACCCCAGACACAACCTTGTGCTTGGACATGGGCAGTTTCCACATTTGGATTGCCCGTTACCTCAACTGCTTCCGTTCCCGTCAATTGTTGGTCTCGAACGGTCAACAAACCATGGGCGTCGCCCTTCCTTGGGGAATTGGTGCTAGCTTGCTCAATCCCGATCGCAAAGTGGTGTCCGTTTCCGGTGACGGTGGGTTTATGCAATCGAGCATGGAGCTTGAGACTGCTGTGCGCCTCAAATGCAACTTGCTACACATTATTTGGGTGGACAACGCCTACAACATGGTAGAGATGCAAGAGGTCAAAAAATATCAGCGCTTTTCCGGTGTGAAATTCGGCCCGATTGACTTTAAAGCCTACGCCGAGGCGTTTGGTGCCAAAGGTTTTGCGGTCACACGCCAAGAAGAACTTGCCAGCAAATTGAAGCAAGCCATGGACACCGAGGGACCCGCAGTGATCGCGATTCCCGTCGATTATAGTGACAACTACAAGCTAATGGCCCCTCGTGAGGCCGGCAGTATGGATCCGGTATTCGCCTAATAGATAAGCTAAATAATGGAGATAACTATGAAAGGTATTAATCAAAAAGTGGCATTGATAACCGGTGCTGCAAACGGCATTGGCGCAGCCATTGCCGATCGCCTTTATCAAGAGGGCGCTAAAGTGGCCATTGCAGACTGGAACCAAGCAGCATTAAATGACACAGCCGCAAAATACGATAGTGATCGCGTCTTGAAGCTCTCTGTCGACGTATCAGACCCAAAAGCGGTAGAAGCGATGATTCAAGAAGTTGTGTCTCACTTTGGACAGCTAGATATGCTGATCAATAACGCTGGGGTCCACACACCCGGCTCTGTAATTGACGGCACATTGGCTGATTGGGAAAAAATTTCAGGTGTCGATATTGATGGTGTGGTCTTCTGTGCAAAATATGCCATGCCTGAGTTAATTAAAACTAAAGGCTCGATGGTAAACACGGCGTCAGTATCAGGCCTTGGCGGTGATTGGGGCGCGGCTTTTTACTGTGCAGCCAAAGGCGCGGTTGTGAACTTGACACGTGCCATGGCACTTGATCACGGCCTTCAAGGCGTGCGCATTAATGCCGTCTGTCCTAGCTTGGTCAAGACCAACATGACCAATGGCTGGCCTGAATCGGTGCGGGAAAAGTTCAATGAACGTATCGCACTAGGTCGTCCGGCAGAGCCTGAAGAAGTCGCGTCTGCGGTCGCATTTCTTGTCAGTGACGATGCATCATTTATTTCCGGTGTTAACCTCCCCGTTGATGGCGGCGCCACCGCCTCGGATGGTCAACCTAAAATCGTCTAAATCCTTCCATCCTATTTGTGAAGAACAAGGCAGCATCAAGATTGCTGCCTGTTTAAACCTCACCGCATAAGCTCAGGCATAATAATATTCGAGTCAGTTCAAATATTTAGCACATAGGGCTCATTGCTTAAACCAACACATCTCTTAACATGAAGAAACTATCACAACGAGAATGGAGTTCACTATGGCAACGACCCCTCGCACGGTAACGTCTCCGAAAAAATTCATCATCGGAACCGGCCTACTGGCACAACTACCAGAGAGCATTCAAGACTTTGGTTCTAACGCGTACATTATTTGCGATGAGTTCTTTCTCGATCAGGTGAATCAAACATCGCTTCCAGCCATTGAGCGCGCAGAAGGCTTAGCGGCTCATGTCGAGAAATTTCAATACGAATGTACCCAGCAAGAAATCGATCGTAACCTTGGCATCGCTGAGCAACAAAAAGCCAATGTTATTGTCGGTATTGGTGGAGGGAAAACCCTAGATTGCGCCAAAGCTGTCGCGTACGAGCGAAAAGTGCCGGTTATTTTATATCCAACCATTGCTTCAACCGATGCCCCCTGCACCGCCTTGTCAGTGATCTACAAACCTGACGGTGAGTTTGATCGCTACTTATTCTTGCCACAAAACCCAGATGCAGTGATTGCCGATACGGGCATTATTGCCAACGCGCCAGCACGCTTCTTTGCGGCAGGCGTAGGTGATGCGCTGGCTACTTATTTTGAAGCACGCGCCTGTTATCGTGCTGACGGCGTTAACTTGGTCCAAAAGCGCCCATCACGTACTGGCCTTGGCCTCGCTCAGCTTTGCTATGAGTTACTCAGCGAAAACATTGATGCCGCCATGGATGCATTAGCCAGTAAAGTCAGCACACCAGCACTGGAACAGATGATCGAAGCAACAATTTATCTCAGTGGTGTGGGCGCAGAAGCTGGCGGTCTTGCCGCCGCGCACGCGGTGAATAATGGAATGACCGCGGTGGCCGATTTGCACCATGCCCAACATGGTGAAAAAGTCGTCTTTGGCTTGCTAACCCAATTGGTACTGGAAAACGCCCCTAAAGAAGAAATTGATAATGTGGTCCGAATTATCAAAACAGCGGGTTTGCCACTCACGCTCGAACAAATGGGACTAAAAACCTTTATTGAAGAAGAGTGGCGTCAAGTTGCGCGCATCGCATGTGCAGACGGTGATACCATGGGCAATATGCCAATGACGGTCAGCGAAGACGATGTCTATCACGCCATGTTAGCCGCGAATAATATGGCAAAGCGGTATTCCGCGGCCTAAACACATCAACCAACTGACTCACCAAGCGTCCGTTTTTCCCGGGCGCTTTTTTAGTGGCGCACTACCAATCCATGCGCTGCGAGCGCGCGAGCTGTTAAGCCAGATGAAAATCAATCACAAACAACGGAGGACGTTCTGGGTAGATTTGCAAAATCAGCGCTTTCAGCTCAGTCAGCGACATTCCTTCTTGTTCCGCATGACGGGCATTAATGTCCTCGAACGCTAACGGCACAACGCTGTCGATTACAATGTCACACACATAATCATCGGTTTCTAGCTGATGCACCGCGACACGCGAACCAGGTTGATAGTGACTTTCGGACTCATCGCGAATAGTGATAGTTTTCACACCGGCGGCCACCATGGGCGTTAAGGTGGAGAAAAAGGTGATTTTGGTCGGGGCATTCATGTTGTTTTCTTCCAAACCGTGTTGGCCTATAGTGCGATACGATTAAAAAAGCCCGCGCGCACTTGCACGCGGGCTTTCCATGCCTTGTGACGTTACGCCATCATCGGCACCAATACAAGCGTGCCAATAATCACGGTGATTAATCCGCAGAGAACTGGCACCGAGGTGCGTTTAACCACCTCAAACGGGCTGAGTTTTGCCATCCCAGATGTCGCTACGATCACTCCCGATACAGGCGAAACCGTGCGACCTAAATTAGACGCTTGCAACATGGGGATAATCAAAAACGCTGGGTTAAGCCCCATCTTCGCAGCTAACGAGGGGGCAAGCTCGACAAACGCATAGAAAGGCGCATTGCCCGACCCGGTCGCAATTGCTGCCGCTACAGTGAGCAGGGTTAGCAACATCATCAGCGCGATGCCACCGGCGCCGGCGCTTTCCGCTAGGCCCAATAAGTTGTCTATCGCACCAATCGACATCAAGCCTTGGGCAAATACGCCAGCAGCCACCAACAGCATCACGACGCCTTTAAAGGCATCCGCCATGCCTTCATAGCAAGCATCGAGATCTTCTAGCGTTCTTCTGCCATCAAATTTCTTGGTCGCAAAGTCCACCAATGCCCCCAAGAAGATCGACAAGACCACGATGGTATAAATATCAAGATACAGCCCCTCGATGGTTTTCCCATTGAATAGGAACACTCCGATAATGGGTAAAAACGGCAACACTGCGTAATAGGCAGGTGCGTGGGTTTCTATCTCAGAGACATCCACACGTTCCATCGGCGTGTTTTCTTTTTTATCCAGATATTTATTCCAAAAGTACGCCGCTGCTGCCATCACGATGATCGCACAAATAGAGACCGGCAATACGGTTTCGACCGCAAACACATGGAGAGGCAACCCGGATTTTTCCGCCGCAATCACCACATCCCCCGACGTAGGTGACAAGATAATGGCAGCGGGAGAGGCACACACTGCGGTGGCGGCAGGACGAGAAATGCCCATCGCGGTCATCATCGGGAACAAGGTGGCCATCAGAAGGACACCCAACCCAGTTGCAGAGCTGACTGCCAGCGACATTAAACATGCCACGATATAAGCCGCTACGAGCAGCACATAGGGTGACTTGATCACCGAGAGTGGCTTAGAGAACTGTTTCACCACCACATTGTTGGCACCAATGTGCGACATATAGGCCGCAAAGCCACACAACAACATAATTTGCATCCCGAGGCCGCCACCTCGGTATTGCAGCATGTATTTCACGTATTCAAGCGAGTCGGTAAACAGGTTGCCCGTCGACGTTAATTTAGCTGGCAGCACACTGTGTCCGATTAACCCGGTGATAATCAGTAATAAAATCCCTGCGGTTAGCAAGGTACTTGCAGCACGATAGCCTTTGACAATGAAGTAGCCCACAGCCACTGTTACAACGAGCCCAATGAGCAGTTCTAGCATAATTCACTCCGCCAGATGATAAAGATAAAAGAATGGGATGGAATTTACTCAGCTCACTGTACTAAACCCCTGCCTGTAGCACGACAACAACCAAACCCGAGCTTGATTTAAGACAAATAAAAAGCCGCCTATCAATAAAAGGCGGCTTGGCGATCACAGTTTGTCTTAGTTAAGTCATCGGCTAGTGGTGGAGATCAAAACGGTCAGCGTTCATCACTTTCACCCACGCCGCGACAAAATCGTGTACAAACTTGGCTTGGTTATCATCTTGCGCGTAAAACTCGGCATAAGCGCGCAAAATTGAATTAGAGCCAAACACTAAGTCGACGCGACTTGCCGTCCACTTCACCGCACCAGAGTCGCGCGCAATGATTTCATAGCGGTTGCGGCCGACGGGTTTCCATTGATACGCCATGTCTGTCAGATTGACAAAAAAGTCATGACTTAGCTGCCCCACTCGGTCAGTCAGCACACCTTCCGGCGCACCACCATAATTGGTACCCAGTACGCGCATACCTCCCAGTAGCACCGTCATTTCAGGGGCCGTGAGTCCCATCAATTGGGCACGGTCGAGCAGTAACTCTTCAGGCTGAACGGTGTAGTCTTTTTTCAGCCAGTTACGGAACCCATCTGCAACCGGTTCTAACACCTCAAACGAAGCCACATCGGTTTGTTCAAGCGTGGCATCACCACGTCCCGGTGCAAAGGGAACGTCGACAGGGAAGCCAGCCGCCTTTGCTGCTTCTTCGATGCCTTGGTTGCCTGCCAGCACGATGGTGTCGGCCAAACTAATCTGGTGCTTCTGGGCTATATTGCTCAGCACGTTGACTACCTTCGCCAAACGCTCCGGCTCGTTCCCTTGCCAATCTTTTTGCGGCGCTAGGCGGATCCGCGCGCCGTTCGCCCCACCCCGTTTATCAGATTGCCGATAAGTACGCGCACTGTCCCATGCGGTCGTCACTTTCTCTGCCAGTGTCAGGCCACTGTTGGCAATATCCGCTTTTACCGCCGCGACGTGATAATCGGTGCGTCCTGCCGGTACAGGGTCTTGCCAAATCAAGTCTTCACTTGGCACATCTGGGCCGATGTAGCGCGATTTAGGCCCCATGTCGCGGTGCGTGAGTTTAAACCAGGCTTTAGCAAAGGCATCCGCTAACTGGTCGGGATGTTGATAAAAACGCTCCGCAATGCTGCGATAGGTTGGGTCCATCTTGAGTGCCATGTCGGCATCCGTCATGATGGGATTACGACGAATGGAAGGGTCTTCCACATCGACAGGTTTATCTTCTTCTTTGATGTCGATGGGCTCCCACTGCCACGCACCTGCTGGGCTTTTCTTCAATTCCCACTCGTAGTTAAACAACAGATAAAAGTAGCCGTTATCCCATTGCGTGGGATGGGTGGTCCACGCCCCTTCAATGCCACTGGTGACCGTATCGCGACCAATGCCACGCGCTTGATGGTTGTTCCACCCTAAGCCTTGCTCTTCAATCGCTGCGCCTTCCGGCTCGGGGCCGAGCTGTTCCGCATCGCCATTGCCGTGACACTTACCGACTGTATGGCCACCTGCGGTGAGTGCGACCGTTTCTTCATCGTTCATCGCCATGCGCTCGAAGGTGACACGCATATCTTGCGCGGTTTTAAGCGGATCGGGATTGCCATCCACCCCTTCTGGGTTGACATAAATCAGCCCCATCATCACCGCTGCCAATGGGTTTTCCAGATCGCGTTCACCAGAGTAGCGGCTATTCTCAGCATCACTTGGCGCCAGCCATTCTTTCTCTGCGCCCCAGTAGGTATCTTTCTCAGGGTGCCAAATATCCTCGCGGCCAAATGCAAACCCATAGGGTTTTAAGCCCATCGATTCATACGCCATCGTCCCCGCCAGCAAGATCAAATCTGCCCAGCTTATTTTGTTCCCATATTTTTTCTTGATAGGCCACAACAGGCGGCGGGCCTTATCGAGGTTGGCATTATCCGGCCATGAATTTAAAGGCGCAAAACGCTGGTTACCGGTCGCACCGCCACCGCGGCCGTCGGCAATGCGATAGCTCCCCGCGGAGTGCCATGCCATGCGGATCATCAAGCCGCCATAATGCCCCCAATCGGCGGGCCACCAAGACTGACTCTCGGTCAGTAACGCTTTCACATCCTTTTTTAATGCATCGATATCGAGAGTTTTAAGCGCGGCGTGATAATCAAAATCATCATCAAAGGGGGAGGTTTTACTGTCGTGTTGATGAAGAATGTCGAGGTTTAGCGCGTTTGGCCACCAAGTTTTGTGTGCCATCGCTTCCGATGTTGCGCCACCATGCATCACGGGGCATTGACCGACCGACGTTGAGCCTTGTTGAGACATTGCTTTCTCCTTGCTCTTATTGTTCGACAAGCTTTCTTCACAGCGAATCAGCTTGCGCATTGCGTTAATAGGCAATCAGGCGAAGTGTCTGATTGTCCCGACTAATACAACGTTAATAGGCATTAGACATCCGCGCTAATCTGTTTTGCCAATTACTGTGATTGCTGACACTCACCTTCACGCCTGAGTCAATTCGTCGCCTTGCTCTAACATACCTGCTCTACCATGCCCACTCACGGTTTTGTAGTACCACACGATAACCGTCCAGATCTTCAAAGGTACGCCCGTCTTTATCCCAGTAGCTATTGTAACTCGGCACAGGTTTAAACCCAGCGGCTTCAATTTGTTGACAGGCAGTCTGCCATGCAGCGTGATCCGGCAAGTAAAAGACCAACAGGTTTTCCTGTGACGGCGCTGGACCGACATGGGTGCCGCGATGATGGGTAAATTCAAGGTGATAGTTATGATGTGGGTGACCAATAATGGCGCCATCAAAATCATTATGGCCCGAAAACGTCGCCAATAGCTCAAACCCCAGCCCATCGCAATACATGTTGGTAATGTCGGCCAAATTGTCGGTGGGGCGTGCCACCCGCATCACGGTGTCTTTATCAATCATTGTGCTGGCTCCTCCGGCTCGCAATTCAATGTTTGCATCATGGTGATAGAGTCTGGGGTAAACCCCAGCGCATGGTAAAACGCCTGCGCATCCTGATTAAACGTCATCACTTCTAGTTTAATCACAGTGGCATGATTGTCTTTCGCCCATTGGGTACAGGCCGCCATTAACGCTTTACCTGCACCGGTTCCTCGCGCATCACGGTCAACCACAATGGTATTCACATGACACATGGGATCGTCGACCAGATGAGGAATGTGTTCAAACGACTCCAGCCTTGCCGACAAAAAGCCAATCACTTTGTTTTGATGCTCTGCCACCCAAAAGTACTTGTCCGCTTCTTGCAGCGCTTGTTGCAAAAACGCCCGACCACTTGGGCCAGGCGTTGCAAACAGATGCGGAGCATGTTGATGGTGCATGTCACCAATTTGTACATTTAGAGCGAAGATGGCATCCAAGTCCTCAACCGAGGCACGTCTCACTTGCATCCTTGTGTCCTTTAAATCCCTTTGTGTATTAGGCGATAAAAATCTGCCCTAATACATAACCGAGCGCACAAGCGCTCACCACGCCAATTAAGCCGACCGCCATAAATGAATGGTTGAAATACCATTTACCAATTTTGGTGGTGCCGGATGCATCGAAGTTCACAGTCGCAATATCAGAAGGATAGTTGGGAATAAAGAAGTACCCATACACGGCCGGCATAATACCGATAAGCAGCGCAGGATCGAGCCCTAACCCAAGACCCACCGGCAACATCATCCGTGCGGTCGCGGCTTGCGAATTAACAACCACTGACACGATAAACAAGGCAAGTGCAAAAGACCACGGATATTGAGTGACCATCTCCACAATTCCCGACTTAAATTGCGGCATCGCGTATTGGAAGTAAGTGTCTGACATCCAAGCAATCCCGAAAATAGCAATGGCCGCCACCATCCCAGATTTAAACACCACGCCATTCGGCACATTACGCGGATCTGTTTTGGTCGCCAGTAAGATAATCCCGCCAAAGCAGAGCATCATCATTTGAATAACCACCGACATGCTGATGGCCTTACTCTCCCCTGCCACTGTGCGGATCTCTGGCCACATCGCGATAATCACAATGGTAACGATGGCACTGATGAACAATAACACCGCATTGCGCGCGGAACGGGGTAATACCTCATCTAACGAGGTCGCTGTAGTATTTTCGATTCGCTCACGCCATTCGGGGTCTTGTAAGCGCGCTTGGTAATCCGGATCGTCATCCAGCTCTTTGCCACGGCGCAAGCTGTACAGAGACATCAGCAAGGTACCAAACAAGGTGGCGGGGATAGTCACCAACAAAATCGAGACTAACGTAATGTCATGTTGAATATCGGCAAGCTGGGCAAGGTAATAGACCACGGCTGCAGAGATCGGCGAGGCTGTAATCGCGATTTGAGAGGCAACCGACGCCGCCGCCATTGGGCGCTCCGGACGAATACCATTTTTCAGCGCGACATCACCGATAATCGGCATAATGGAATACACCGCGTGACCGGTACCAAGCATAAAGGTCATGGCATAGGTGACAAACGGCGCAATCAAGGTGACGCGTTTTGGATTTTTACGCAATAATCGCTCGGCCACTTGCAGCATATACTTAAGGCCACCTGCCGCTTCCAAAATAGAGGCACAGGTAACGACCGCAAGAATTATCAGCATCACGGTCACTGGCGGTGACGTTGGCGGCATCTGGAAAATAAACACTTCAATGACCAAGCCAATCCCTGAGACCACGCCCAGCCCAATGCCCCCGTATCGGGAGCCGATATACAGCATTAGCAGTAAGAACAAGAACTCTAAATACAACATACCCTCACCTCTCTACCCGACTACGCAGGCTGTTTTTGTTATGCGTTTAGCCTAGAACTTGTGTCATGCCTGCCAAGTGGTGCCAATAGCCGTTGCAATCGTGGTTGAGCGGTTGCGGGTTATTGCCTGCTTGGTTAGCACGGAATTTGTCTACCCAGTGCAAGGTGTCAAGCGACAGTGGGCTTAACCGCACCACGTCCACCAGCCCTTGCATCGACGGTAAATCGTTAATGAGATTGGTGCACTGCCCGGACTGGGTTTGAATGCCGTTTAGCACAAATACGGCCTGACCCTCTTGTGATTCCGTTAACCGCCCATTGGGATAGTTGATACAGCACAGTTCGCAGTCATCTTTGGCGCGGTTTTCTGAGCGCGCGGTAAAACAGCGTGCTGAATAAGCCAGTGGTAAGTAACCATAGCCAGTCACCTCCACCTCAAACCGGTCGCGAATACCCAGTGCATCGCAGCCGTTCAACATATTCACCAACCAGTCGCGCGAAAGTTCCACCGGCATCACCCAGCGCGTCATGCCAAGGTCAACAAATTGCTTCAGTGTTTGTGGGTTATAGCAATTGATGGCGGACCCAACCACAAAGGGCTGCTGACGCTCACTTAAAAACTGCACCGCGCTCACGTCATTCGCTTCAATGCGAATATCATCATTGTCACAGTAGCGTTTTAGCATGCTCAACTCTGAGGGCGCTTCAATCAGCGCCATGGTCGAGAGCACCACTTGTTTACCAGATTGGACCAGCTCACGTGCAAGCCCGATCCAGTCTTTGGTTTTCAGCTCTCGCCGCTTGGCACAGACAGTTTCACCGAGATAAATCACATCGGCTTGGCTGTCAGTCGCTGCTTGATAAAAGGCTTCAACCTCAGCCTTGGGCCAGTAATACAGGATCGGCCCGAGAGAAAATTGCATCATAATTCCTTATTGCCACTTGCGATGGTAAGCGCCTAAACTGGTTTGCACCCCTTCAGAAAGACTATCGAGCGAGTGCGCCCAATCCGGCGCAATATCAAACGCCTCGGGGTTTGCGATACAGCGATCAATCGCTTGACGCCATACCCGTGCAACTTGCTCCACATACGCCGGGCTGCGCTGACGACCTTCGATTTTGACCGATTTGATCCCGGCGCGATAAAGCTCAGGCAGGACACTTAAGGTGTTCAAACTGGTGGGTTCTTCCAGTGCGTGATAGCGGTTACCGTCAACACAAAAACGACCTTTGCAGAGAGTGGGATACCCCGCTTTTTCATCGGCTTGGTACCGATCAATCAAGACCCCGTTTAAGCGCGACTCCAACCCTTGCTCAGTATCTTGCCAGCGCACGAATGCCGCCGGTGAACAAGCGCCCACGGTATTGGGCGATTGGCCGGTAAGATAAGACGATAAATAGCAGCGCCCTTCAGCCATAATGCACAGACTACCGAAGGCAAATACCTCTAAATCGACATCGGTATCGCGTGCTAGTTGTTTAACTTGATGAATAGACAGCACCCGCGGCAATACCACTCGCTTAACGCCATATTGCTGCTGATAGAAACGGATCGCTCCAGCGTTAGTGGCGGATGCTTGAACAGAAAGGTGTATATCCAGATCGGGGTAGGTGCTGGCGGCGTAATCTAAACAGGCCATATCGGCAAGGATCAGCGCATCGGCACCATTACCAGCGGCACTATCAATCGCATATTGCCAGCGGCGCCAACCATCAGGATGGGCAAAGGTATTAATGGCAACGTGCAAATCTTTGCCGTGGTCATGTACATACTGACTAGCACGCTGCAATTTGCTGTCGGTAAAGTTCAGCCCCGCAAAATGGCGCGCATTGGTGTCATCTTTTAAGCCGACATACACCGCATCGGCGCCATGTTCGATCGCTTTTTTAACCGCCGGAATATTGCCCGCCGGACAAAGGAGCTCCATAACATTGCATTCCATTTTATGATTGTCCGGCTAAGATAAGGGCGTTGCCAGTGTGGGGGATTGATGTGTATCAAGCTCACTCAAGAAGTACGTGAAGTGCTGGACATTTTATCGAATACCTCATTTACCATCGCTTTTAAGTTGATAGACACCACCTACCTGGCTGAGCACTGTCTGTCACATCTAAAATAGCTTTGAGAAGAAAAGCCATAACCATTAGCGAGTACCTATCAAACTGATCCACAGGAAAATCACTTCTTGTGCTCGAGATGCAAAACAACCCAGTTTTACATTCAATACCATATTAAAGTGTTCTTGTGGAACAAGATCCATTAACTATCCGTAGGAAAGCAGCCTGAATAAAACCTGACAGCATATAAACAATCACAGTGAATTTACATACATACAGAGA
>NZ_MUFK01000052.1:0-18237 GCF_001996085.1 Salinivibrio sp. PR5 | reverse complement strand
CGAACTCAGTAGTGAAACGAAGCAGCGCCGATGGTAGTGTGGGGTCTCCCCATGTGAGAGTAGGACATCGCCAGGCTTTGATTATAAATTGTGACTGTTGCTTGCGATTTTTGATAGCTACGGTGCTCATGTACTGACGTACACTGCGCGTCTCGCTTCAAAACTCCCGTCACACAGACACAATTTAAGCATCAAAGCAGATATGCGTAAGACTTTGATGAGAAAACACCAAGCCCTGACCTCACGGTCGGGGCTTTTTTGTATCTGTCGCTTGGGTGATTGCTGGTTAAGTAGAAGAATGGGATTGAGGTTGCCAGTGTAAGCAGAAATCCCAGAAGCGGGTCAGTAGACCTGACTGGTATTTATCTTTGTGACGCACGAGCCAATAGCGCCGGGATAATAGCAGAGGGAGTTCGAGGGCAACGACTCGACCGTCGGCAATGGCGTGTTGCGCGGAGAGCTTAGATAGATATGCCAAGCCTAACCCGGCACTCGCTGCGTTTAAAATCGCTTCTGTGGTATTAAGCTCGAAAGAAAGGTGCCAGCGCTCGAAGCGAGGAGCAAGGCGTGAGAGAAAGTGCTCCCGTGTGCCCGAGCCAGATTCGCGGATCAGCCAAGTTTGATTGTCGAGATCCCCAACACTTAACGGCGCTTGACTGACAAGGGGGTGATCAGGGTGACACACCACTGCCATCTGATCACTTAGCCAAGGCGTTTGCAGTAAATCAGGATGTTGGATTTCACCTTCTATTAATCCGATATCCAGCTCGAAATGTTGCAGACGAGCGATGATCTCTTGGCTGTTTGCAATCACTAATGTTTGTTGTTGATGCGCGGTTGCATGACGAAAATCGCTGATCAGTGCCGGCAAAAGCTGGTTGCCCACCGTATCGCTTCCCCCTAATCGTAGGCAGCCAATCAACTGGCTGTCGTCTTTCAGTGCCGCGCTAATCTCATCGCTACGGGTCAGCAATTCATCCGCTTTAGGGATCAGCGCAGCACCTTGGTCGTTAAGATGGAGTCGGTTGCCGCGTCGATCAAACAAGGGGTAACCGAGCTGACTTTCTAACTCGGCAAGCGCCATGCTGACCGCTGGTTTACTGAGAAACAGTTTCTTGGCGGCGGCGGTGATCGTGCCCTCTTGCACGATAGTTAAAAACACTCGCAATTGAGGAAGTGAAAGCGCCATTACGACCTAGCGATTAAGGGTTTGAGCCACTATAAGGCCGCGGACTCTCAATGACAACGTTAACGACGGTCGGTAATCCAATGTTGGATTTCTTGTTGGGCCTGTTTTAAGGGTTGGTAGTACGGCGATTGTCTGCCCGTATGCTGGAGAACGAAATCGAGACTACGTACCACATTTCGCCAACGCGGCGTTTTGGGAACCGTTTCAAGGTGTAGGTATTTATCCAAGGTTCTTGTTTGCAGGCTACCTTTGTCGGAATAGACGCGCCATAAACCACTTTTCTCTGCCAAACCAACTTTATCACCGCCCCATGCCTCTAACGCGAGGTTCATCGCGATGACTAAGCTGTGATGTAAGCTGTCTGACTGCATTGCAGGCGTGTGCTCACTGGGTGAGGGAGATGATGTTGAAAAGCACGTCGCTTTTAAGCGGTGTTGCAGGTGCGATAAGGCCGTGGCAAGCCGTCCGATTTCATCTTGGCGTTGCCGATGCGTCACTGGATAGTCAAGCTCACCGGCTGCAAATTGTTCGGCGCACCAAGTCAGTTGCAACATAGGGAGAGCAAGACGATGGGAGAGCCAGTGCCCAATAAATAGCAGTAATACAATCAGGACTATCACCAAGGCCACACTGATTGAATACAGTCGATAAAGCGGCTGATACGCGCTTTGCTTGGGGGTGCAAGTTATCAGTGCCCAAGGTGTGTTGCCGATGCTGACGGGACGATAAGCGGTCAGTTGTGGCATCAATGCATAGTCGCTGGGTGACAATACTCCTTGTTGACCCTCCAAGCTTTTTATAATTGCCGCTTGGGGAGGGGAAACAGCGAGTTTGGCATGACTTGAGCGGGGTACCCAGCCACTGAGTAAGGACTGATGCGATTGATCAATAAGCCATAAGGCTGAGTGAGGGCGTTGAAGCTGGTGAAGCATGGCGGATAAGTTATCCGTCGTGGTACTTACGGCAAGGATACTTTGGATCTGACCGCTTTTCAGTATCGGGGCGAGATACCATGCTTGCATGGTGCGTGAGCCTTGGGGAGCAAAGTGAGTGCGTACCCACTTAGGGCGCCGCTTAGGCGGGGCATCTAATAATTGGGTGACAGCTTGGCGTAGTCTGGTATCCGCGAGCAACTGTGGCGTGGCTTTGACGGCAAAAACGAGGTGTTGGTTTCGGTCAAACATCGCCACATTATTGAACTCATACCTTGCCATCCATGATTGGTATTGACGGTTAAACTGTCGATAAAGGCGATGATAGTTCTGGTTGTTGGTATTGAGGTGTGTTCCTGCGTTTTGCTGCAGGATTTGCATGAGCTGTCGGTGCGCTTGGGACGTGTCTTCACCTAATTGGGCGAACGCATTCGGAAAGCCATAGAAGCGCCCACCACTACTGATCGCCAAGTCGGAGTCTGCAAGGTTAACAACGGCACGCACCTGATCATGAAAATATTCTTTGATGGTGAAGTAGTAGCGATCTCGTTCGTTCTCCAGCTGTTGGTGGGCTTGGGTGATCAACAGCTGTGACTGACTCCATGTAAAGTAACCGGTCAGAATTATCACAGGAATAATGCTAAGGCTAAAAAACCACCACATAAAGCGGCGTTGAAGACGCGTCGAGTAACCCATATCCATTTGCACGCTGTGAGTACCTCTCCCTGATCACGCGGGCTTGAATCACAAGCGGCTGCCAAAAGGCAGCCGCGAGAGAGTAAACGCTAACACGTCCGATGAGCTAAAACTGTGACCTGCTGTCAGGTATCAAGCCTTAAAACTGTGTTAGTGCGCTGATTGATGGTGTTATCAGCAACTAGCGCGCTTTTTGCGCATGATAAACTGCGAATCGACGTGTTTTCGCGAGGGTATCGCACTGACCAAACCCTTTTTCAATAAGCGGTGGGTAACGTAAGAAGCTATTGGCGACGATCACCAGTTGGCCGCGACGGCGCAGATAGCGAGGGGCGCTTTCCAGTAACGACTCGGTGGCGTGATAATGTGTCTCTAGCCCTTCATGGAATGGGGGATTGCTGATAATGGCATCAAACTGCTGTCCACTGACGGCACTTAGCATATCTGAAACCAACACAGAACCTTTGAGTCCATTGGCCTCAAGGGTCGCTTGTGTCGAGGCAACGGCTAAGTGATTCACATCGACAAACGTCAGTGCGAGCTTGGTGTTGCTCGCCAGCAATGCGGTGCCAATGACACCAGCGCCACAACCGACGTCAATTACATCCCCTTCCATAGCGGGGAGGTTTTTCAGCAGTAAAGCGGTCCCGTCATCCAAACTTTTTTGGCTAAATACGCCGGGGAGTGCTCGGATCGTGAGGGCCATCTCTGTGATTTGCAACGGGTAATTATTAAACCATGCCGCTAACTCAAACTGAGGCGCTGGGGACGTGCACTCGCCGTAATACAGGCTGCACCGGCGCGCAGAGTCTTGTTTGGTGACGTGGCCATAAGGCGCAAAACGTTTTTCGATGCTTTTGACGCCACTACGGTTTTCACCCACCACTATCCAGTCGACGTTGGCGCCGAGGCGATGGGTGAGCATCGCGAGAAGAAAGTCAGCTTCTGCTTTCGATTTGGGCCAATAAAAGAGCACAAGGTCCACCGGCTGCTCATCATTATACTCAGCACCTGCGTGCACAGTGACGCCCGTATCGGCCATGCGCGTCGCATAGCCGTGATGCGTGGTAAACACAGAGACACTTTTTGCATGTGTGAGGAGTTGCCGAGCAAAGTCATCTTCTAGCTCACCTGCCAATAGAACATGTTTGTTTTCAAATAGCGTCAGGTGGCGCTGCGCAATTTCACTCGGGGCCGTTAAACTCATGATCGTTCTCTTTACGTGATTCAGACGTGACAATCGACGCGCTTAGGTGCGCGCTGGGGAGCGGATTGTCCCACAAAGCGCGCACTAGGCCAACCTATGCCAAGTTAGGCATTGTCTTGGCGATCGAGGAAACGCTCGAACTCAATTTCATACATGCGAAAGAGGACGAGGGTGAGCGAGAAGATGATGGGGCCATAAATCAGTCCCATCAATCCAAATAGGTGCAGGCCGCCAAGCAAAGAGAAGAAGATGAGCAAGGTATTCATTCCCGAGTTCCCCTGCATCAAAAACGGGCGTAGCAGGTTATCAATCGAGCCGACCACCACCACGCTCCATATCAATAGCCCTAGCGCCCATTGCCATTCGCCAGTGATGGCTAAATACACCACTGTCGGCAGCCAGATAAGTGCTGTGCCCACCACGGGAATAAAGGAAGCGAAAGCCATCATGGTTCCCCAGAATAGGGCGGGTAGTCCCACGGCCCACATGGCTAAGCCACCGGCTGCGCCTTGGGCGAGTGCGGTGAGAAATGAGCCTAACACGGCAGATTTGGCGACTTTCTCGACTTCATCGAGCAGTTGGTCTTCTTGGCTGCGAGAAAGTGGGATCACATGACGCAGAGTTTGAATGATGCTTTCGTGATCTCGGAGTAAAAAGAAGAGCACAAACAGCATCAGCATAAAATTGATAAAAAAGTTGGTCACATCGCCCAGTACTTTGGAGCTGAACTCTAACATTTGCCCACTGAATGATGACATCCAAGCTGCGAGTTTCTTCACCGTTTCTTGCGGGTCTATCAAATCAAACGGCAGCCATTGATTGAAAAAGTGGAGCGCACCCTGAACTTGTGGGTTATTCATCAGGGATTTTGCGCCACCATTATTCAACCAGTCATAACTTTGAGTAAAAAAGCTAACACCTTGTTGGATGATGGCCGCGGCGACTAAGGTCAGCGGGATAATGATAATAAAGGTTAGCAGCACACAGGACAGCACCGCGGCAGTATTCGGGCGATCGCCCAAGCGTTGCTCGATACGGTTATGCACCGGAAAAAACAATAGCGAGACGATAAAGGCCAGCACAATGGCGCCAATATAGGGCTCAATAAGCAGATAACACGCGTAGGTGGCAACGATAAGCGCTGCAATCAGGGTCCAGTGTTTGGGCTCGACGCGAAATGACGGGCTCACAGGCGTATCCTTTTTTGCTGAATGTCGGTGGGCGATGCCCTCGATAAACGAAGGCGGATCGGTGATCCGCCGTATTTATGAGCACCTTACCATAGACAGATTAGTCTGCGTCAGCTAAAAAAATCGCCAACAGATCGTTTAAGAATAATTTTCCCTTTGGCGTGATTTGCCAGTGTGATCGGGAGTCTGTGATTAACCCTTGCTCAATTGCCTCTGCCATAGGCGCATCGAGTGTCGATAGCGGTAAGCCTGTCCGCTGGACAAACTCAGCTTTGGGACAAGCTTCCAATAAACGGAAGCGATTCATAAAGAACTCAAAGGCCAGCTCTGTGGGTTTGACCCATTGACTATCGGTCAGGTAGGCCTTTTCCGGGTCGAGGTAGCCGCGCGGATGCTTGACTTTGACTGTGCGCAACACCCGTGCTTGACCTTGATCTGGCAATGTCAGTTTTCCATGCGCCCCGCAGCCAATCCCTAAATAGTCGCCAAATCGCCAGTAGTTGAGATTGTGCTGGCATTGCTTGTTCTCAAGGCTGTAGGCCGAGGTTTCATACTGCACATAGCCGGCGTCTGTGAGCAATTGATGGCCTTTGTCAAAAATATCCCAAAGGGTATCTTCTTCTGGCAGCGTAGGCGGTTTGGAGTAAAACTGGGTGTTAGGCTCGATGGTTAACTGATACCAAGACAAATGCGGTGGATTCAGTGCAATGGCCTTTTCAAGATCCGCCAGCGCTTCTTGCTCCGATTGATTGGGTAAGCCGTGCATCAAATCGAGATTGAAGCTATCCAATCCGGCTTGGTGTGCGAGCTGAGCCGCACGTTCGGCCTCTCCCGGACCATGAATACGCCCTAAGCGCTCGAGTTTATCGGCGGAAAAGCTTTGTACACCAATAGAGATTCGATTGACGCCCGCTTGACGGTAGCCAATGAACTTATCGGCTTCCACCGTGCCGGGGTTCGCTTCCATGGTCACTTCCATGTTTGCGCTTGGCATTAGGCGTGCTTTGATGCCATCCAGCAAGCGCTGAATTTCGGGGGCCGACATCAAGCTTGGCGTGCCACCACCAATAAAAATCGAATGCAGTGGTCGCTCAGCGACAGAAGGATAAGCGGCCAAGTCGGTATCAAGGTCATCGAGCAATGCACTGATATAGTCCGACTCTGGGATCACCCCTTTTTGCGCATGAGAGTTAAAGTCGCAGTATGGGCATTTTTGTACACACCACGGGATGTGCACGTACAAACTCAGAGGGATCATGCTTACTGGGCCGCTTTTAACGCATTGAATAAGTGGTTGAGCGCTTGGCCGCGATGGGAGCGCTGTTTTTTCTCTGATGCGGGCATCTCTGCGGCGGCGCACTGTTGGTCATGGGGTAAGAACACAGGATCATAACCAAAGCCATTGTCACCCTGAGGGGTGTGGGCAATTTTGCCTTCCCACACACCATGGCACACCAGAGGAGTAGGGTCATTGGCATGACGCATATATACGAGCGCACAGTGAAAACGTGCGGTACGCTGCGCATCCGGTACGTCTTGCATCGCGTCTAGCAGTTTGACGACATTGTCGCTATCGCTCGCTTGTTCACCTGCATAACGGGCAGAGTAGACTCCAGGCGCGCCGTTGAGGTAATCAACTTCTAGACCTGAGTCGTCTGCGATGGCAGGCAGGCCAGTAATTTTTGCCGCATGACGGGCTTTGATAATGGCATTTTCAATGAACGTGGTTCCGGTCTCATCGGCATCCTTGACGGCAAAATCGCTCTGAGGCAAGACCTCAAAACCGAACTCGCTGAGTAAGCCAGCCATTTCTTTTACTTTTCCAGCATTGCCGGTGGCGAGTACAACTTTGTTCATGAATAGTACCTATTTGCTTAAAGCCCGATTAAGGGGTATCAACGTAAAATTTGTAGCGATAGTCCAAGGTGGCGGATCGGTTGCCTTGGGCGTTTAATTCGATATGAAACTGATACGTTTCTTCATCGTCAGCCGCAAAGGTCGCGATGTAGTAAATCGCCTCACCTTCACGTATTTCCTTGAAGTCTAGCTCACGGCTATTGCCAACGAGGTTTTTCACGCTTCCTGTCAAGGTCGCACTGACCGCCGGTTTGCCGAGCTGCATTTTATCAAGCACGGCGATATTCACTAGTCCGCGGTAGCCACTTCGCGTGATGTCGTACTGTTTTGCGATCTCAGGGGTTAAAAAGGTGGTCGAGATCGTGTTGTAGTGCACTTCGAGCTCACCCACCTCTTTGTATTGCCCTGACCACGCTGACAGCGAGAATAGACTCAGAAAACTGACCAGCATTACCGTAAATGTACGCATAATTCTTCCTTGTTGTCGTGCGAGTCGCCTCGCCTGAATACGGATAATTGACGATGAGTGATCAGTGGGGAAGATACGGGGTTAGCCAATCAGGAAGCTGTTGGGGGGCTTCAATCTGCACTTGCTTGTGTCGATTTGTTAACCCGTGGGTCACTGTCACATTGCTTTTTGCGATCTTACACTGCTTGGCAAGCCATCGGCATAAATGGGCATTGGCTTTGCCATCCGTGGGTGGTGCTGTGATGGCGATCTTAAGCGCATCGCCATGTTGGCCCAGACACTGGTCTCGGCTTGCTTTGGGTTGTACGTACAGACGCAATGTGATTGCGCCTGTCTCAGTATCAACACGGACGGGCATTACAGCGCGTACCACACTGGGCCGAGAAAATCGCCAATCAGCATATTGATAAACTGTAACGCAATAAACACCACCAAGATGCTTAAATCGAGCCCGCCAATCGGTGGGATCACGCGACGTACCGGCGCACATACGGGCTCAGTCAGTTGGTGGAACACGTATTCAACCGGATTATTCCCTTGGCTGACCCAGCTAAGAATGGCGCGCAGAATCAGCACCCAGAACAGCAGTTTCCCAGCGGCTTTTAGGAGTGCGATGGCGGAGAAAATAAACATGCCACCACTTAGCGTCAATGGATTACCCGCCACCAAATCGAGCACGGCAAACTTCGCGACCATTAACAGGTAGCCAAAAAGCACGGTAGCGAGATCTAAGCTGCCCAGTGATGGGATCAGACGGCGTAGCGGTCCGACAACAGGCTGGGTTGCTTTCACCACAAACTGGGAGAAAGGATTATAGAAGTCGGCACGGGCTAATTGTAGCCAAACGCGCAACAGCACCACCATGATGTAAAGATCAAACGCGGTGTTGATCAGAAAGGTCATTGCATTCATATCGTCGCCTTAGTGATTAAAATTCTTTTTCCATTTGTTCGGCACGGCTAACTGCCGCTTGCATGGCTTGCGCGACAATATCACCGATCCGGTTTTCGTCAAACACACGCAATGCTTCAGCGGTTGTGCCTCCTTTGGAGGTCACCTGTTCGCGTAGAGTGCCTAATTCGATATCTGGGTTGGCTACCACCATTTGCGCAGCGCCAAGCGCCGCTTGTTGCACCAAACGACGTGCGGTGTGGTCGTCAAAGCCTTGCTGCATCGCTTCTTGATGCATGGCTTCCATAAATCGGAAGAAATACGCGGGTGCGCTGCCGGCTGCCGCAATCACGCCATTGATGTCAGATTCTTGGTTAACCCAGCAGATCTCACCGACAGCTTGCATGAGTGCGCCCGCATAATCACGATCCTCATCCGACACGGTAGGGACGGCGTAAAGGCCACTCATCCCTTGTCCGACTAAAGAGGGGGTATTGGGCATCACGCGAACGAGGTTGAGTGTTGTGCCTGCCATTGCCATCAGGCGATCGGCATGGATCCCAGCGGCGATCGAAATCACTAATTTATTTTGCCAATCGACGTCAGTCAGCGAGGCGAGCACTTGCGCCATCAGCTGTGGCTTGACCGCCAATACCACTACCTCTGCCCCTTGGCATGCGGCAAGATTATCGGCGGTGGTCTGAATACCCCATTCGGCCTGCAAGCCGCTATTCGGCGAGGCACTTGGTGACGCCGCCGTAATCGCTGAGGCTGGATAGCCCGATTGAATTAAGCCCGCGATAATGGAGCGAGCCATGTTCCCTGCGCCAATAAAAGTCAGTGCGCGATGTTCCATGAATGACGTTCCTATTGTTGGTGGTACCTGATGCTGATAACCAGCACGTCACGTGTCGTTCTATTTTCTTTTTCCCGCCGTGCGTTAGCGTTTTTCTCGTGCCCCAAATACCGCTGTCCCAATTCGTACCATGGTGCTTCCGGATGCAATCGCTGCTTCCATGTCGCCGCTCATCCCCATTGATAGCGTATCGACGCTCTCGTACTTCGCTTTTAATGCTGAAAACATGTCAGCCAAAGGGGCGAAGGCGGCACATTGTTGGGCATAGTCGGTTTCAGGTTGAGGAATCGACATCAAACCCCGTACGGTGAGATTCGGTAACTTAGCGATTGCCTCAATCAGCGCTTCGGCCTCCTCAAACGCGACCCCTGACTTTGACGTTTCCCCGCTGCTATTCACTTGCACCAATACATTCAGGGCGGGTAAATGTGCAGGGCGTTGCTCACTCAAACGTTTAGCGACTTTTAAGCGGTCCACCGAATGTACCCAATCAAAGTGCTCGGCAATTTGACGCGTTTTGTTGGACTGAATGGGGCCAATAAAGTGCCATTCCAATGCGGAATGTGCGGCATGCTGAGCAAAATGCTGCACTTTTTCCACGCCTTCTTGTACGTAGTTTTCACCAAACGCGTGTTGTCCTGCCGCCAACGCTTCTGCGATGGCTTCGATGGGCTTGGTTTTACTCACCGCAAGCAATTGCACCGAACCTTCGGGTCGGCCGCATTTTTGCGTCGCGTGGTCTATGTGTTCCATGACCTGTTCAATGTTTTTCTTGATACTACACATACTTGATTCTGCGAGGAAAATGAATGGATATCACTGAGCTATTGGCCTTTAGTGTAAAACATAATGCGTCAGATCTACATCTTTCCGCGGGAGTGGCGCCTATGGTGCGGGTAGATGGCGATGTGCGCAAGTTGAGTTTGCCAGCGTTGAGCCATCAAGAGGTCAATCAATTGGTCTTGGATGTTATGAATGATAACCAGCAGCGTGAATATCAAGCGCAGTTGGAAGTGGATTTTTCATTTCATATGCAGTCTGTGGGACGCTTTCGGGTTAATGCATTTCATCAGCAACACGGCTGCGCGGCGGTATTTCGGGTGATCCCCGAGACAGTCCCCAGTTTGGCGGATCTCCATGCACCAGAGATTTTTGCGGATTTTGCTCAGCTCTCAAACGGATTAGTGCTGGTCACCGGCCCGACGGGCTCGGGGAAGTCCACCACATTGGCGGCCATGGTTGATCATATTAATCGCCATGCGCCCAAACATATTCTTACCATTGAAGATCCGATTGAGTTTATTCATCACCCGCAACAAAGTTTGATTAATCAGCGTGAAGTGAAGCGCGATACTTTATCGTTTCAGCAAGCACTGCGTTCGGCGTTGCGTGAAGATCCCGATGTGATTTTGGTGGGAGAGCTGCGTGATCTCGATACCATTAGCTTGGCGTTAACGGCGGCGGAAACCGGACACCTGGTATTCGGCACCTTGCATACGTCAAGCGCAGCGAAAACAGTCGACCGTATTATTGATGTCTTTCCCGGCAGTGATAAGCCGCTGGTCCGCTCGATGCTTTCAGCCTCACTGCGGGCGGTCGTGTCTCAGCAACTGATAAAAACAGCGCAAGGTGGGCGCGTGGCCGCGCATGAAATCATGATCGCAAGCCCAGCGATTCGTAACCTCATCCGTGAGGATAAGGTGGCGCAAATGGTGTCGATGATTCAAACCGGCTCCAATCAAGGGATGCAAACCATGGAGCAAGCACTGGCCGATTTAGTCGGGCAAGGGACGATCGCGCCTGAACAACGCGATCGCGTATTACGTGCGCTTTAGGAGGAAGCATGAAACTCAGTAGTGTGCTGGTGGCGATGCAAGAACACACCGCCTCGGATGCGTATATTTCCGTGGATGCGCCTGTGATGTTACGGGTGGATGGACGCTTAAAACCTCTGTCTTCGCCGTTGTCGTTGGCGGCAATCAACGTCATGTTGAACAGTGCGATGAACGAGGAACAAAAGCAGCAATTTATTACCACGCGAGAAGCGAACTTTGCGGTAAAACGTAGTGTTGGGCGTTTTCGGATCAGTGCTTACTGGCAGCGCGATATGCCCAGCATGGTGATCCGTCGGATAGAAACCGAGATCCCGCGTTTGTCATCGTTAGGCACCCCAGTGGCGCTCGAAGAGCTTGCGATGCAAAAGCGAGGCTTGGTGCTAGTGGTTGGGGCGACGGGGTCGGGTAAGTCGACAACCATGGCTGCGATGATGGGGTTTCGTAATCATTATGGCCAAGGCCATATCCTAACGGTTGAGGATCCAATCGAATTTGTTCATGAGCATCAGCAATGCATTGTCAGTCAACGCGAAATTGGTATTGATACCCAAGATTATGAAACAGCGCTAAAAAATGCGCTCAGGCAAGCGCCAGATATGGTGGTGATTGGTGAAATACGCACACCAGAAACCATGAACTTCGCGCTTCAGTTTGCGGAAACGGGCCATCTTTGCTTGGCCACTTTACATGCGAATAACGCCTACCAAGCACTAGAGCGAGCATTACACTTGATGCCTAAAGCACAGCGAGAGACCTTTTTATTTGATTTATCGATGAACTTAAAAGGTGTCATCGCTCAACAGTTGGTACCGGGCGTGAATGGAGTTGGGCGGCATGGTGCCTTTGAACTATTGATCAATAACGCGCATGTGGCAGAGCTGATCCGTAATGGTGAACTGCACGCGTTGAAAAAAGCCATGTTGAGCGGGGAGCATTTTGGTATGCAGACCTTTGATCAATCACTGTATGCGCTTTATGTGCAAGGGAGTATCAGCGAGGATGAGGCGCTGCGACATGCCGACTCGGCCAATGAATTAAAGTTGATGATCAAAACCGGTGCTAAGCACAGTGCGCCGGGCTGCGCACTGGATCATGTACGAATTGAAAGAGTGGGTTCTCAGGATTAATCGGCGTATTGGCGTTCAAACCAACTTTCGATAATCACCACCGCAGATTGTGCATCGACCGCGCCTTTTTGCAGTGCCTTATAGCCACCACGCTCGAACAATGCCGCACGGGCCTCCCGAGTGGAAAGACGTTCGTCGTGCAGTTCGACAGGATAACCGAAACGTCCATGCAGACGGTTGGCAAATTTGCGGGCGCGCGGGGTAATGGTCTCAAGTGGTTCACCATTCAAGTCAAGTGGCAACCCGACCACCAAAACATCGGGTTGCCATTCTTTGAGTAATGACGCGATCTCTTCCCAATTGGGGATCCCATCGCGGGCTTTTAATGCACATAGGGGGCGTGCGGTTCCCGTTAACGATTGACCGATCGCTACGCCAATACTTTTGACGCCATAATCAAACCCAAGCACGGTGTGTGAAGTCATGCGTGTCCTATTTCTGAAGATAAATTCGCCGCGTTGATCCCCAGTTGATCGAGGGCTTTTTGCCAACGCTCACTAAGGGGAGTGTCAAAAATCACTTTGGGATCGGCTTCCAAGGTTAACCAGCTGTTTTCGGCTAACTCCAGCTCAAGTTGCCCGGGCTCCCATCCGGCATAGCCGAGCGCGACAATAAATTGGTCGGGCTGCTCATCGGTTCCCAAAATAGACAGTATGTCTTTGGAGGTAGTGACTGCAAGATCGTCAGACAGTGGGATGCTCGTGCCAAAGCTTCGATCTGCACGGTGGAGCACAAAGCCGCGATCTTCCGACACTGGGCCGCCAAACAGGACGGGTTGAGCCAGGCTATCTTTGGCTTGTGAGAGCGGAAGCTGCCGCTCAACCTCGATTTGGTCGAGCATTTTGCCCACCGAGATATTGATAGGCTGATTGATCATCAATCCCATCGCGCCGTCATCGTTATGCTCACACACGTAAATCACACCATGTTGAAAACGGCTATCGGTCATGCTTGGCATTGCGACTAAAAAATGATTTTTCAGATTCATATCGCCGTTCTCCCGTTGAGGCGCGTACTTTGAGTATGCGCTAAAAAACAAAGTTAGGTGAAAATAGGCGCATTAAATGCGCCCACTGACTTACCCTTGGCAACGTGTTGCAATGGCATCCATCAGTAAATCACCAATCGATATATCATACGCTGCATCAATTTCGCGGATGCAGGTGGGGCTGGTGACGTTGATTTCAGTCAGCTTGTCGCCAATGACATCAAGGCCGACAAAAATTAAGCCTTTCTCTTTAAGCGTTGGTGCAACCGCGCGCGCAATCTCCCAATCGGTGGGGGATAAGGGGCGTGCTTCACCACGTCCGCCAGCGGCAAGGTTACCACGTGTTTCGCCATCGGCAGGAATACGTGCCAAGCAGTACGGCACCGGCTCACCATCGACCACTAAGATACGTTTGTCGCCATTGCTGATATCAGGCACGAAGGTTTGCGCCATGCAAAAACGGTTGCCGTGCTCGGTCAGGGTTTCAATAATTACTGACAGGTTCGGATCGCCTTGTTTGACCCGAAAGATAGACGCGCCGCCCATGCCATCGAGCGGTTTTAAAATCACATCGCCATGTTCGGCCTGGAATGCTTTGATCTCGTCGGCACGACGGGTCACTAATGTGGTCGGAGTGTGTTCTGGGAACCACGCGGTATAAAGCTTTTCATTGCAATCGCGCAAGCTCTGCGGTTTGTTAACAATCAATACTCCCGCTTGCTCGGCACGCTCTAGCATATAGGTCGCATAAATATATTCGGTATCAAACGGGGGGTCTTTACGCATCAAAATGGCATCAAACGCACTCAGTGGCTGTGTTTGAGTGTGGGTAATTTGATACCAATCGTTCGGATCGTCTTGTAGCGAGACTTGATGGGTTTTCGCGTACGGCGCGCCTTGCAACATCGACATATCATCCA
The DNA here is from genome assembly GCF_001996085.1 of Salinivibrio sp. PR5. NCBI lineage: Bacteria > Pseudomonadati > Pseudomonadota > Gammaproteobacteria > Vibrionales > Vibrionaceae > Salinivibrio > Salinivibrio sp. PR5. The sequence goes on along the minus strand of NZ_MUFK01000052.1, from coordinate 4,080 downwards.
TGTTGATATAATGCACTTCCCAACCGCGTTTTTGTGCTGCCAACATCATGGCAAACGTGGAATCTTTTTTTACATTGATGGCCGAGATCGGATCCATCACAACACCAATTTTCATCTTGATTCTCCTGTTCGCCAACTAGCCCAAATCACCGAAACGAACCTGCAAGGCGGTAATGGCCGTCAATGCGGCGGTTTCGGTCCGCAATACACGGGGGCCGAGTAAAATTTCTTTAAAGTCACAATCGCGCGTCATGGCGATTTCTTCATCGGACAATCCACCTTCTGGGCCTATCAATAAGCGTAGCTTCGATGGACGCTCTGGCAGCGTATTAATGGAATACGGGGCGCGAGGGTGTAGGTTGAGCTTCAGTCCGGCAAAGGCTTCTTGGCTCCACGCCTCCAACATCATCACAGGACGAACTTCTGGGACGCGGTTGCGGCCACTTTGTTCGCAGGCACCAATGGCGATCTTTTGCCATTGTTGGCGTTTTTTCTCGAGTCGTTCTTCATTGAGCTTCACGCCGCACCGCGCTGATATCAGCGGAGTGATCACATTGACGCCCAGTTCGACCGACTTTTGAATGGTGAATTCCATTTTCTCGCCGCGCGAGATCACTTGTCCAAGCTCAAGGTCAAGTGGCGACTCCACACTGTGATCGTCTCGTGCACTGATGGTCACGGACACCTGTTTTTTAGTGACATCGCTTAAAGTGGCGGGAAACTGAGCGCCACTGCCATCAAAAAGCAGCACGGCTTGGCCTGGCTGCATGCGCAATACGCGTCCAATGTGATTGGCCGCATCGTCGGTGAGCGTCACATCGCCTTGCGATGGCAAAGGGTCTGGGTGATAAATTCGAGGAATACGCATAATGCTTGAGTTCCGTGATCAATAAGTTGCCAGTGTAACACGCTGTTCTGTGACTGGGAGGCTTGTGTTGATATGGGGACAGACACGAAAAAAACCAAGACGAGAAAAACGCGACTAGAGTACGGCAGGCACCGGCATCAGCGTTTGGTGACAGCGTTTACATCGGTAGCTCGCCTCACCGCGTCGCACTTTATTGTGGCGCCGTACGGTCAAGGCCACTTCCCCGCAATGGCACGCATAGGCAAACGTTTTGCCTTGAACGGCAGTAATATCGAGTTGATGGGTGGTGTTGGCTGGTGCCTGAAACACGGTTTCCATCAAGGTACGCCATTGTGAGCCGTGAGGCTTAACGCGTCCATACAATGCGAAGGTGACGAGGTGACAGACTTCATGCGGGATCACTTCCTCAAAAAACACATGAGGAGACTCTTGAAGCAGCACGGGATTAAAACGCAATCGCCATTGGGTCGGATGCGCTGTGCCGGCGGCACGTCCCCGCAGCGACAGGCTAGTGTCGGGATAAGTCAGTTGAATACCGAGCTGGTGGTTGGCGGTGTCAATGCACTCGCGTACCCGTTCAAAAACGGCATCAGCCAGTGGTTCAGAGACTGCGGGCATGGCAATCGTTACCTCACTCGAGTTAACGTCTTGGGGTCATGTAACATGCGTCATTTAACATGTGTCACAACACATGGGTGATTAAAAAAGGGAAGCCGCTGCTTCCCTTCCTTTCTTTGCGCACAATGAGCGTTAGCCCAAGGTTAACCAAGTTTAGCAAATTCGCGCAATAGCTCGGCTTTGTCGGTTTTCTCCCAAGGGAAAATATCACGACCAAAGTGACCGTATGCGGCGGTTTGCTTATAAATCGGTTGTAGCAGATCTAGCATTTCCTGCAGACCGTATGGGCGCAAGTCGAAGTTTTCACGCACCGCCTTGATAATGACTTCAGGGGCCACTTTTTCGGTACCAAAGGTTTCGACCATGATAGAAGTCGGCTCGGCGACACCAATCGCGTAAGACAATTGGATTTCACAGCGGTCCGCCAGACCGGCAGCGACAATGTTTTTCGCCACATAGCGTGCCGCATAGGCGGCTGAGCGGTCAACTTTCGATGGATCTTTACCGGAGAATGCACCACCACCGTGACGGGCTGCACCGCCGTAGGTATCGACGATAATTTTACGGCCAGTAAGACCACAGTCGCCCATTGGGCCACCAATCACGAAACGACCGGTTGGGTTGATGAAGTATTTGGTTTCTTTGGTCAGCCATTCTGCGGGCAGAACTGGCTTGATAATCTCTTCCATCACCGCTTCACGCAGAGTTTCGGTAGAGACGCTGTCGCAATGCTGAGTAGAAAGTACAACTGCGTCGATGCCGACGATCTTGCCGTTGTCGTACGCAAAAGTGACCTGACTTTTAGCGTCTGGACGCAACCAATCTAGGGTGCCATCTTTACGCGCTTGCGCTTGGCGCTCGACCAAACGGTGCGAGTAAGTGATCGGGGCAGGCATAAGGACATTGGTTTCGTTGGTTGCGTAACCAAACATAATGCCTTGGTCGCCTGCGCCTTGATCTTTGGGGTCGGCACGGTCAACACCTTGGTTAATATCTGGTGACTGCTTACCAATGGTGTTGAGCACCGCGCACGAGTTGGCATCAAAGCCCATGTCTGAGTGTACATAGCCAATGTCGCGAACCGTTTGGCGTGTCAGCTCTTCAATATCGACCCACGCTGAGGTGGTGATCTCGCCGCCGACCATTACCATGCCGGTTTTTACATAAGTTTCGCAGGCAACGCGCGCTCTTGGATCTTGCTCAAGAATTGCATCCAAAACGGCATCTGAAATTTGGTCTGCGATTTTATCTGGATGGCCTTCAGAGACAGACTCTGAAGTAAACAGGTGCTTAGCCATGTGACACTCTCATTGTTTATCAAGGATACCGACGATACGAGGCGAAATCGATCGCCGATCATCTCAGATGTTTTAACTTCTAGACGTCTATTCTATTCGTAATTGTGACAAACGCAAGCAAGTTGATGCATAGCGTCATGCATTTAGGTATAGCAAACGATTGCGCCATGAGGCGTTATTCGACGGCTGCAGGCATAACATCATCGGCCATCTGAGCCTCTGTCCACGCTTTGGGAGCGCGAGTGATAAACCGCTCCACCAGTGTATCTATGCGCAAAGGCAGCCTCCCTGAGGCGCTATATAATCGAATCGGTATCGCGGCCGACTGCCATTGTGGCAAACAGCGAATAATCTTGTCTGGGTGATGCGCCTGATACCCTTCAGCATTCCATGTAGGTAGTAGGCCCACACCTTGTCCGTTGGCAATGGCATCGATTTGAATCGCAACCATATCGCAGTTAAACCGGCTGGGAAGCGCGCTCAAATGATAGGGAGGCTGATGGGAATGAAACAGCGTGAGTCCACGTCGGCGGAGCGCAAATACATCCAGCCAAGCGTGATCATCCAACGCGGAGGGGTGTGAAAACGGACCATGTGCCTGCACATACGCGGGCGAGGCGTAAATGCCGTAGTGCCAGTGACCCAGTGTTTGGGTGCGACAATTGCTGGGGAGCATTACATCGTCGGCCCAGATAACAATGTCAGCCGCTTGGATACGCTGTGCGCTCAGCTCACTGGTTAAGGTGATGGACACTTTGGGGTGCTCGGTTAAAAAATGATTCAGTAAAGGACCAGCCCAGCCACGCATGAGCGCCGGATGGCAAATGACTTCAATTGGCCCTTTTAGCTCATTATTCAGACCGTGAATGGCTTCTTGGCTTTCCTCTGCCAGGGCCAAAATTTGCGAGCAATAGCGCGAAAAGGTTTCGCCGGCTTTAGTGAGTACCAAGCGATTTCCCTGCCGTTGGGTTAACGCTTGGCCAAGGTCACTTTCTAATTGTGCCAGTCGCCGACTAATGGTCGATTTGGGCTGGTGAAGTGCGTCAGCCGCTGCGGTCAAGCTTTGATGGCGGCAAAGGGCATCGAACGCACGGATAGCGGCAAGATCCTGCATACTTCCTTATCCTATTTTCCTTTCTTATCAGTAAGATGAAATGAATGCTTACTTGTTTCACGTTCGAAAACTGGAACAAGTTGTTCCAGTTTTAGGGCTGGGTTTCCTTACTCTAATATGAATAATTCTCACTAATCAAATGATAATTATTATCAAATAATGGAGTAAGATATGTCTAGTCG
>NZ_MUFK01000051.1:0-18520 GCF_001996085.1 Salinivibrio sp. PR5 | reverse complement strand
ATATGATAAAAATAAAAAATCCCGCTTGGTTTTACCGAAGCGGGATTTTTTCACTGTCTGCAGACGACAACTAACTTTGGTAAACCATTCGCCACTCACGCTCTCCGGTATGTGGATCCGTTTGCTCTCTATCAACCACAAAACCGTGACGCAGATAAAAAGCGTAACTGGCCGTGTTTTTCTGATACACAGTGAGGTCGATAGTAGGCTTTTGCAGTTTGGCATGATCGAGCAATTGACTGCCCACACTGGCGCCCTGATGGGCAGGATCGACAAAAATCGCCGCCAGCGTATTACCATGCAATGCATAAAAGCCAAGGATGACCTCTTGATAGGTGCCTACCCATACCTCAGCCATCGGTAAGTAAGACGCACGCATGGCATCACGTTGCTGATGCCAGAACGCCTCATCAATGAAGTCATGCGCCTGCAGTGAGGCATTTAACCAGATATCTAGAACCGACTCCGTATCGTCCGGTCGCATACGTCGAATGGTTAATCGGTTGGGCGCCGTCATTGGCATACTGTTCCCTTTTTATTGCTCGGAGAGTAACGCAGGCTGCACCACCAAGTTTCGCACACCGTGTGCATGATGCTCTTCAAATACGTTCGCCTGACACCAGCGCTGAATACTCGCAATGTTAACCTTTTTGACCTTCGGGCGGACCCGCCAGGTTACTTGGTAAGGCGATCCTTTCTCGTTGTAGGCCGGGCCGGTCGTTGAGCCGAGATAGCTTACCGCCTGACCGCTATCTTCGGGCAGGTGAATCGCTTGATAGCGCCCTTTGCGCTGACCAACCGCCGTCAGGCGCGTGAAATCAGCAGCACTGTCATCATTCACCGCCACGAGCACTTGTGCCTCAACCCGCAACTGCGGATTCACCGTTGCATCACTCAAGCACGCGCCCAGCGTCGGACCCGGCGCGACAGACGCCGTGCTATACACATAGTGAAGTTCCAAGGTGTCGCCAACCTGCACATTTTGATGCTCACTGGCACACACAGGCTGGTGATATTCTTCGCGCTCAGCATCGGTTAACTGTCCCGTATAGAGGTAACCCGACTGATAACCCTGTCCGTCTCCGATCCCAGCATATCGAGTAAATTCGCCACCTTTGTGTTCTGCATTTTTATGAAAATGAATATTACATAGATTCATTTGCGCTGCGGCAGGTGCGTACTGAAAACGTTGTGGATTGGTACCTGAGATTTGATCAATATCGCGAGGTGACTGAGGGCCAAAGCCCTTACCTAACGTCGCTTGACTAAGGGCTTGATGCTGGTTAGCGAGCAATGCTTCATCAGAGCTCGCAGTCGCGAAAGCGGAGGGGGTAAGCAGCAAGCTAAGAGAAGCCGCTAATAATGAACGTGATGTCTTCATGATTCCTTTCTATCTGTGAGTCAAAAACTTGCGAGTCTAGTCCTGTTACTCGCAAGTATATTGATCTCAGCCGTAGCCCGTTGATAAACCACACAACGCGACCCGTTTTTTGGAATCTTTATCACTATTTACTCACGACAAATCAGTCAGTTGCTTGTCGGAATGAGAATTTAACCCGCTCAGTGCCCGGCTTAGTCCGCAAGCTTTTTAGTCATAAAGTGCAAAGAATGGTTGAGGGGGTAATCATCTAACGTCATCTGGCATTGATAGCCATGCTTTTCATAAAAAGGTTTGGCTTGAAAACTAAAGGTATCGACAAAGGCCATCTTACAACCTACCTCTTTGCCGTACTCTTCCAAATTGCTCAATAGATGACTACCAACATGGCGTTGACGAAAGGCGTCATCCACCCAAAGGTATTTAATCAACAGCCATTGCCCCCAGGTGTTGGCTATAATTCCACCTACTCGCTCATCATGATCATTAAAGGCATAACCAGCTAACGACCCTTCTGGGATCCCGGCAAGAAACGGGTGATTACTTTGCTTTAACCCTTGGCGAATGGCGGTAATATCATCATCACTCGGGTTAGCATCCATACGATATTTCATGTGCTTACGTATCCATACTGATTAACACAGAAACGAGTATGCCTTGGGTGGCATGGACAATCTGTGTCCATGCGCACTTTATCGGTTCTTACTCCGCATTGATTGGCTTAGCCGCCACCGAACACTGGGTTGTTACCGTTAGCTTTGGCCAATGGGTTAGCCATTGCTTGTTATCAATTCGCTGCTGGAATACCGACCAAGGGCGAGCTGGATTATGGCTGAGTTTCAGTTCAAACAAAGACTGTACACCGAATGCGGCGATCACTTCACAACGCTGATTCATATCAAGGCGAACCGCAATGGCCGTTTCCTTTTCAGGCCAAAAACGCATCGCATCCAGGGTGCTCGCATACGGCCGATCTTGATGCTTTTCATGCATTCTTGCTTGATTGCGCACCTGCCAAGTCATCTCAGGCATGGTCTTTTGCAACAGGGCTTCAAGGTATTGCTCGCGCTCAATGCTGGTATCAGAGGGATCAAAGTAGATCACATCAATGTCATTAAGCGCACTCGGCGGGTACTTGTGGCATGCATCCCAGACCAAGTTACGAACAAACCCGGCGGCGATATAGCACTGGGGTAAATTGAGGGACTGAACACATCGTAGCGCACGCATCCTCACAGGATCTGCCTCAATCAAATCAATTAAGGCGCGACGATATGTCTTCTGGCATAAAAAGAAATGGTGCTGGTGACGTTTACGGATCCGGCGACGTTTCATGAATTAGTCACCACGACGGACGTGTTCGAATATTTCGCGTGATACATGATAGTTATACTGCCTGGCAATTCTCTGGGCGAAAAACAGCTGTGGTAACTCAAATAGCACTAAGCCAACCAAAATCAACGCAAAATAAGGCTGACTCATCACTAAGCCGATAACGGCGATCACCAATAATGCACATTCTACGACAAACAACCCATACCTTCGCAAGTAAAGATGATGAAAGCCACCAAGGAATGCCCAATTCAGTGCCGCATAGGTATCGGGATCTTTGAGCTGTCTGGCTTGCTCGGCAAAATAGCGTTTTTTCTGGCTTTGGGTCAAGCCATTCACCTGCTCCCTCAGTGCTTCTTCTTGCGCCTCCAGCGCTTCGATCGGTTGGGTACAACGCATTAAGGCACCTCGTCGTGAATTTTTTCAATCGCATTGGGATTATTACAGCGGCGAATGCGCGCCAATCCGAGTTGCCAGCCTCGGAGTGCGCCGTATCTTTCGATCGCTTGGCGTGTATACTCCGAGCAGCTCGGCTCGAAATTACACTCAATATTAAACAGTTTCTTTGATCCACCTTTAGCTTGGTAACGATGGATCAACGTAAGCGACAAATACTTAAGCATTAGCGACCTAGGGTGACAATCACTGCCTCACGCTGCCAAAACAGCATGTATCTTTTCTTTTCAATGACTTGAAAAACAACCTGCCAGCCATCTTGCGCGTATTGGTTGAGTTCGGCTTCGAGGCGTTGCAACGGCAAGCCACTCGAGCCCAGCAATAAGGTGCCGCAACCACCTTCAACAATATGAACGACTTTGTACTCGGTAAACTGACTCATTTTTTCTCCTGACAGTTAAATGGATAAAAACGGAATGTCCGACTAACTCTTCCTCGACTCACTCTTCCATTGAAGGATTGAGTTTGGCGGTGAGGATATGATCTTGCCAGCGGCCATTAATTTTGAGGTAACGGCGAGCATAGCCTTCGCGCTCAAACCCCAGCTTGGTAAGTAGCCGCTCACTGCGCGTATTATCGGGAATATAGTTGGCCATCACACGGTGCAACCCAACCTGCTCAAATACAAACCGGATGCCTGCTTGGATGGCTTCATGCATGTAGCCCTGCCCTTGATAATGCTTGTCTGCGGCGTAACCTAACATGCACGCTTTAAAGGCGCCGTGAATGACATTGGTAAAATTGCACACCCCTATTACATCGTCCCGTTCATGATGCAAAATCACAAACTTGAAGGCTTGCTGCTGTTGAAACAAATCGTTCGCTTCTTGCAGCGCGCTATGCCAATAGTCTTCGCGATAAAATGCGGCAGGACGTATGGGCTCCCATGGGGAAAGGTGAGCACGATTTCGTTGATAAAACTGCGCCATCATGTCGGCTTTTTCTGGGGGAAGTAAAACTAATCTCGTCCTTGGGGTGCTTAGCACTTTGGCCTCCTTACATCGATTGGCGCGACGGACAGTACTAAATTCTAAAAAAATGCCGCCTTGGTGGCGGCATCAGAGATTACCAGATATTCACCCGCTGATCTTCGGGTAAATACATGCCATCACCTTCTTTAATATCAAAGGCTTCATAGAACGCAGGGACATTGCGCGGCGCACCAAGCACGCGATATTGCGGTGGCGCATGCGGACCCAGCGACACACGCTCACGCAGGGCATCTTCACGCATCTTCATTTTCCAAATCTGCCCCCAGCTGAGGAAGAATCGCTGCTCGCCGGTATACCCGTCCATCACAGGAGACGGTTCACCGTGCAACGATTTTTGATAGGCGCGGAAGGCGGTAGTCAAACCGACTAAATCACCAATGTTCTCACCCAAAGACACTTTGCCGTCAATGAACAAGCCCGGCAATGGCTCAAACTGGCTAAATTGCTCAGCCAGCTTTTGGGTGCGTGCATCAAAGCGCGCCCTGTCCTCATCCGTCCACCAATTGGATAGGTTGCCATCGCCATCATAACGCGAACCCTGATCATCAAAACCGTGTCCCATTTCATGACCAATCACTGCACCGATACCGCCATAGTTCACGGCGTCATCCGCATTCATATCAAAAAATGGTGGTTGTAAGATCCCGGCGGGGAACACAATCTCGTTGGCAGTTGGGCTGTAATAAGCGTTGACCGTTTGCGGGGTCATGCCCCACTCTTTGCGATCAACCGGCGCACCAATCCGCGACAGCATATCTTGATAGCCCCAGCGTGCGGCACGTTTGCTGTTACCAATCAAGTCATCGGCGTTGATGGTCAGCGCGCTGTAATCTTCCCATTGCTCTGGATAGCCGATTTTAGGCGTGAATTTACTCAGCTTATCCAATGCTTTCGCTTTGGTTTCATCGCTCATCCACGCCAATGATTCAATCGAGTCTTTAAACGCGGCACGCAGGTTATCAATCATTGTTTCCATACGCGCTTTGGCTTGCGGAGGGAAGTAGCGGGCAACATACTCTTGGCCAAGCGCTTCACCCAATACCCCTTCAGTGGCTTGCACGCCTCGCTTCCAGCGGTCACGCTGCTCAGGAATACCGTTGAGGGTTTTGGAATAGAACGCAAATTGACGTTCAACCAACTCATGATTTAGTCGCGGCGCAAACGCATTGAGGGTACGAATGGTTAGATAATCTTGCCACGCTTGCAGACTGGTTTGCTCAAACACCTGCCCTAGCGCCTCAAAATAAGACGGCATACGCACCACAACCTCATCGGCTTTGTCGATACCCGCGCGTTTGGCAAAGCGGGCATAATCAAACTCACCCATCAACTGGTTGAGCGCCTCAATGGGCATTTTGTTGTAGGTGGCTTGCGCGTCACGGCGTTTAGCGCGTGTCCAATGGTGCTCTGCAAGTGTCTTTTCCAGCTGATAAATTCGATCCGCGCGTTGTTTGGCCTGATCGTAGCCCGCTAAGCGCAGCATATCTTGGAGATAGCGTTTGTAAGCGGTGCGGATACGCTCAGCGTCCTCGGTGTCGCGGAAATAATAGTCTCTATCCGGCAAGCCCAACCCGCTTTGGCTCAGATACAGAGCGTTATAGTCAGGGTTTTTCGCATCGGCCCACGCATAAAAACTAAACGGGATACCAACACCAATTTGTCGCAAGTCGGCCATCGCATAAATCAACGCAGGCTTCGAGGAAATAGCGGCAATACGATCTAGCTCAGGTTTAATTGGCGTGACTCCTAAGGCATCAATTTTATCTTGGTCCATATAGCTAAGATAAAAATCACGCAGCTTTTGCTCATTGGAGCCTGGCTTGAGATCATCACGCGCCACCAGCTCATCAATGATGCCTTTCAGACGCTTTTCATTCTCTTCCGCTAAGATACGGAACGCACCATAGCTGGACATATCACTGGGGATTTGGGTTTGGTCGTACCAAGTGCCGTTCACGTGACGGAACAAGTCATCTTGTGGACGAACCGAGCGATCAAAATCTTGCAGATGGAGCCCAGACGCTCGCTGCACCTGAACCTGTGCAGCGTCAGCCGCCTGCACCGCAGTTGATGAGACGCTAAGCCCCATGCCGAGTACAACACTCAGTGCGACACGCGTCAGTAACAGACGTTTTTTCGGTGTTTTTATCATTTTCCTTTCCTATATGACTCAGTCACTTTCCTTGTTCACTATCGTGGTGGTGTCCTCACGTCTAAATCGCGATAGAGCACCAAACAATGGTAATCTCGTCCTTCATCTTGCTCGGGTTCAAAATGGGAAATACGACAGAACCCTTGCTGATACCAGAATCGAAACGCGTGAATGTTTTCGGCGTAAACATTCACACCCATGCGTCGATAGTCTCCATAAGCTTGCACGGTTTCAATCACGCTCGCAACCGCTTCGCTACCATAGCCATGTTTTTGATATCTTGGAGAAATAGTGAGCATGGGCAGCCAAACACTCTGTGCATCCGGCGCATTGAGCGAGATTTGTAAGTAGCCAATATCTTTACCGTCATGGGTCTGAATGCGACGAAGGTAAAAGGCCTCTTCGACGTCGGGCGCCTTTTTCTCCGCACTATCCGCTATCAATGCTTGATAGGTCGATAACGACCAAGGTTTAAACGTGGGATCTTGATATTGCAGGTGCTGATTTTGCTCAAACAGCGCTTTAACACGCTTTGCATCACTGTACTCAAACGCACTAAAACATAGGCGTTCAGACCGCCATGTTGCTGGAAACATGTTCCTATTCCTTTCAATTCAATCCCATGACTGCCATTAATCATGAGCCGCTAACGCCCGTCGATGACTGACATCAGCGTGACTCATCATACACGTGCCAAAGCGCTTCGCGCACCAAGAGATACGTTTTTGCGCCTCGCGATTCAGCATGTAATAGGCAAAAAAAATTTCTCATATCGATAAAAATATTCAATGAAACAGCGTCTTGAACTTAATATCTCAGGCCCAATCTATAACCTTGAAGTCGCCATGGAGACGACTTTGATGCCCCATCCCTGATCTCTTGGGCATCATCATCTTGTCTTTTAGTTTGATAGCTTACGTAGGAGACACCGTATATGAAAATTCGTCCTTTGCACGACAAACTCCTTGTTGAACGACAAGTGGTTGATAACAAGACAGAAGGAGGAATTTTACTGACTTCTCAAGCGACCGAAAAATCCAACCGTGGTCGTGTGATCGCTGTCGGCGAAGGGAAGCGCCTCGCCAACGGTGAACGCGCACCAATGGCAGTAAAAGAAGGTGACACCATCATCTTCAACGATGGCTATGGCGTTAAGACAGAGAAAATTGATGGGAACGAGTATCTGATCCTGTCTGAGTCTGACGTGTTAGCGGTTGTTGCGTAATTGTTTTCAGCGTATTTAGGAGAATATCATGGCTGCAAAAGAGATTTTATATTCTGATGATGCTCGTCAAAAAATGCTACGCGGTGTCAATATCCTCGCCGACGCAGTAAAAGTGACCTTAGGGCCTAAAGGCCGTCACGTTGTGCTTGATAAGTCTTATGGCGCGCCAACCATCACCAAAGATGGGGTATCGGTTGCCAAAGAGATCACCTTAGAAGACAAATTTGAAAACATGGGCGCCCAAATGGTCAAACAGGTCGCCTCCAAAGCCAACGATGAGGCGGGAGACGGCACCACAACCGCAACCGTACTGGCTCAAGCGTTTATCAACGAAGGCTTGAAAGCGGTTGCATCGGGAATGAACCCCATGGATCTCAAACGCGGTATTGATAAGGTCACTGAGGCTGCCATCGCAAAGCTACGTGAAATGGCGAAACCGTGCAGTGAAAAGCACGCTATTCAACAAGTCGGTAGCATTTCAGCCAACAGCGACAACGACATTGGCGAACTCATTGCGCAAGCCATGGACAAAGTCGGCCGTAATGGCGTCATTACCGTTGAAGAGGGCCAAGGGCTCGCGAATGAATTATCGGTCGTTGAAGGGATGCAATTCGACCGCGGTTATTTGTCACCCTATTTTATTACGCATCAAAACAGTGGCACCGTCGAGCTCGACAATCCTTACATCCTGTTAGTCGACAAAAAAATTAGCAATATTCGTGAACTGCTGCCAATCCTCGAGGCGGTAGCAAAATCATCACGCTCACTGCTGGTTATTGCAGAAGATGTCGATGGTGAAGCCCTCGCGACCTTGGTGATCAACAATATGCGCGGCATTGTACGTACCGCCGCCGTCAAAGCGCCCGGATTTGGGGATAATCGCAAAGCCATGATGCATGATATTGCCGCATTAACCGCAGGTACGCTTGTCACCGAGGAGCTGGGCATTGCGCTTGAAGACGTCACGCTAGAGCAGTTAGGCAGCGCGAAAAAAGTCACCATCAACAAAGACACCACCACCATTATTGACGGTGCCGCAGAGGAAAGTGCACTCAAAGATCGCATTGCGACTCTCGAAAGACAGCTTGAGAGCACCAGCTCGCAATACGACAAAGAGAAACTTCAGCAACGGATTGCCAAGCTCTCCGGTGGCGTCGCAGTGATTAAAATCGGTGCCGCGACCGAAGTCGAAATGAAAGAGAAAAAGGATCGCGTGGATGATGCTCTGCATGCTACCCGTGCTGCGGTTGAAGAAGGGATCGTGGCCGGCGGCGGTGTCGCATTGATTCAAATTGCACATGCGCTGCGTGATCTGACAGGTGACAACGACGATCAAAACGTGGGGATCCGGCTTGCCTTACGCGCCCTTGAAGAGCCTCTGCGTCAAATTGCGATAAACGCAGGTCACGAAGGGTCAGTGGTTGCAAACGCGGTCAAAGCAGGCAGCGACCAGTATGGCTACAACGCCGCAACCGGTGAATATGGCAACATGATTGACATGGGCATTTTGGACCCAGCGAAAGTCACGCGCTCGGCGCTCCAATTTGCAGCGTCCGTTGCCGGCCTCATGATCACCACCGAAACGATGGTGACCGACGCCAAGCACGCTGACTAATTTACGCGAACATCATTAACGACAAACACGACAGCGGGCTCGTTAGGGCCCGCTTACTGGATTATTGAGGCATGCAGTATGATGGGTTTACCCGCCTATTCTTTTTCAGTATCCGAAACCGCTACCACTCAAGCAATCGCGTCAAGTTGGCCCGCAGCGATGTCATTTCCGCGCCTTAGCCAACGGCGAGAGTTCTTCCCGGCTAATACTTTATCGATCGCGCTAATAATCACGTTGTTAGCTGCCAGCATTGTGATGCGACAAAGCAAGCGTTATCACCTGGTTCACTAAACCGTCGTTCTCATTGCCCGTTGGCAGACACCGGCACACGCGATCCACAAGCAATAGCTAACGCATCATAAAAACCAGTGCGTCACAAAAATGGCTGACGGTATAGGCAGTTAAGGCTAAACTCGCTACGCTATTAAAGCTCAGGGGCAAGGCTCGGTTGGGCATTGGAGTGCCGCCATCGATGCCCATCACTATCGCCAACAGGCAAGAGGAAACAAACGTGAATTGGATGAAAACTTTGTCGCATCACCGTCAACGCATGAATACAGTCATGTTAGTACTGGTGACCACCCTTCTGTTTCTTCCGTTGGCCCATGCCGACCAAGCACCGGCGCCCACCGAACCAAATGTCACATCGAGCGACACTACCTCATTAGCGCATCAAATAGCGCGCACCAAACAATATATTCAGACCCTTGTAGAAAGCCTTGAACAGGCAAAAGGCGATGACAAAGATGCAATCCAATTGCAGCTATTTACCAAAAATGAAGAGCTAAGAGAGCTGCTCGCCGACGCCATCAATCAGCAAAGCTTAGATAACCCGCAGTTGATTCAACTGGTCACGGCGCAGCGGCGGTATACCCAAGATGCGTATCAATACATCACAACCCGTCTCAATAGCCTCAATGAGCAAATCACTCAAGCCAGCCAAGAACAACGCTTACCATTGATTAATGAGTATGCAGAACTGCAACATTATTTAAGCACCACCTTTGAAGCCAGCTGGGAAAACATACGCTGGCTCGAGCAGCTCGAGCAGCCCGCACGTGAAGCGCGAAACACCTTAGAGCAACGTCTTAACCAGCGTTTACGACTTCTTTCGGCATCTATCGACTATCTGCGTCAGCAATACACGGCGCAAGAAAAGCAAATTAAATCGAGTCCTGATTCCGAAAAACCCGCGTTACAGCTGACGCAGTTGAACACCCAACAACGCCTCACGATCGCCACTGATGGCTTAAAGCGCACCTATCAGCTCGCCGATCAGTTGGGGATCGAAACCTCAGAATATAAACGCCAACTCTTTGGCGTTACCGGCAACATCACTCAAGATATTCTGGATGTGGATGTCGCGTATTCGATCCTCTCCCATTGGTCCGAAAATGCCCTGAACTGGGCAGAAGACAATGCACCACAGTTGGTTTTCCAGCTCATCATTTTTGTGCTGATTTTGTTGGTGGCAAAACTGCTCGCGAGACTCACGCGCTCCGTGGTGAAATCGACTGTCGCCAACAAGAACTTTAAGTTTTCGCAGTTGATGCAAGATTTTTTCGTCTCGATGTCCGGCAAAGCCGTGTGGGTAATTGGGATCTTGATCGGTCTCTCCCAGATCGGGGTCAATCTTACTCCGGTACTCACTGGCTTTGGTATCGCTGGGGTCATTATCGGTTTTGCGCTACAAGATACACTATCAAACTTTGCTGCAGGGATGATGCTACTGATCTACCGCCCTTTCGATGTGGGTGATTTTGTCTACGCCGGTGGCGTGGATGGCAAAGTAGGCAATATGAGCTTGGTGAATACCACGATTCGCACATTTGATAATCAAATTATCATTGTGCCGAACAGCAAAATTTGGGGCGATGTGATTAAAAACGTCACTCGAGAGCGGATTAGGCGGGTGGATATGGTGTTTGGTATCGGCTATAAAGATGACCTACTTAAAGCAGAAGCCGTGCTCACCGAGATTGTCCAGTCACATCCTGCGGTACTTCGTACACCGGAGCCCATGATCAAAGTACATGTTCTGAATACCTCCTCGGTAGATTTTATTGTCCGACCATGGGTGAAAACCGATGATTATTGGGACGTCTACTGGGATGTCACCAAAACAGTCAAATTGCGCTTTGATGAAGAAGGCATCTCGATTCCATTCCCGCAACAAGACGTCCATCTGAATTGGGTCTCGACAGCGCCAGAGGCTCGCTCAAATCACTAGCATGGCGCCGCAAATGGTTTACCTGTCGGTTTGCACTCAACGCTGCCAGTGGTAATCCATTTGCTTTGCTACGCGCAAGGCTAAATCTTCGCTGTGCAGATCAGCCACCAGCTGCAAACTCATATCAATGCCTGCAGATATGCCCGCGGAGGTGAGATATTTTCCATCCCTCACCCAGCGCTTACCTGATACCACGCTTAATGGCGGATAAGCACGGCTGAGGTCGTCCATATCTTCCCAATGCGTGATCACCTTTCGACCATCGAGTAATCCGGCCTCTGCGAGTATGAACGCCCCCGTACAGACAGAGGCCGTGCATTGAGTGATCGCATCTTGTTGCTTCACCCAATCGATCACCGACGGGTTAGTGACTTGCTCATGGTGAACGCCGCCGACAACCAGCAGCACATCCAGCGTGGGATGGTTGGCGAGATGATAATCCGGCACGACACGCAAGCCGCCGCGCGCTAGCACAGGTGTGTCTTGTTCAGCAATCAGTCCAACCTGCCAACTGTCCGCGCCCAAACGTTTTGCGGTGCTAAACACCTCAAAGGGGCCGGCAAAATCGAGCACCTCTGCGTGCTCATACACATAAATACCAATATTCATCGTTTGTTATTACGTCCATGTAAGTGTTGGGTTAATGATGAGGAATAAACTTATCAAAGCGACTCTCCATACAGGCACTGATATCGGTGGTGATAAACTCGCCCTGATAATACAAACTAAAAATGGTGGCCGGTGAAGGACATGCTTGTGCTTGGCTCAATGTCTCTAAATGATGCACTTCAAGCGGGATGCCACGCTGCGCACAGCTCTGCTGTAGCGAATTCAGCACATGGTATTCCGCATAAGGACAACGATGGGAGTAATACGCCACACACCCTTCGGTTGATACATTGGCAGTATGAACGGATTCTCTAAATTGCGGTATTTCAGCTGCATCATTCAGCGGATAATACAACAGCACAAAGCCATTAGGGGCCTCATCCGCCACGTTGAAGCCTTGGCCTTTTAACCATTTTGTATCGCTCATAAAGTGGTATTTCTTTTTACCAACCACGGCGACTAGGCCTTGCTTATTTTGCTGTTTAGCCGCTTCAATGGCGTCAGCTAACAGTTGCTTGCCGTGTCCATGCCCTTTGTATTTCCCAGAGACCCAAAAGCAACCCAATGCCAGATAACCATCCGCTTGTATGGGCTGCCAAGCTGTCTCTGCTGGGCCATATTCGATAAAGACTTTGGCGCGTTCATCTAAACGGCGAAAACGGTATCCGTGCTGATACTCCTGCTTTAGCCACTGCTTTTTCGCCTGATAGCTGGCTTGACACTTTTTATCCGAGAACGCACAGCAGATATGCGCATCATCCAAGGTTTCTGGGGTTAAGGTTAGGTAGGCCATATTCACCTCCACACAGGTGTATTGATGGTATACCTTTAACCTACCTTAACCTCATGGATGATGAGTCAGCGTGAGTCACAAAGCCATCAATCTTATGACGACGTGGCTGCGAGGCGTGTTTTCTCCCGCACCGATAATAAAAGCATACCGATACTGGCACACATCGCCATCGCAATAACAAGCGACCAAGTCACCGAATAGCCGAACGTATCGATGACATAGCCAATCAATACAAAGCTTGGCATCAGCAATAAGCTACGCAACGTGATCAGTACTCCTTGAATACGACCGCGATGACTCGCCGGTGAGTTGTTGGCAAGATACACGCCCTCTTTGGTGAGGACTAACACCTCACCAGCGGAAAGAAAAAACCACGCTAAAAAGTGAACGGGAATCGTAGGTGCCAACATCACAAGACCATACCCCAGCACAAATAAAAGTCCTGCATAGGCCAACGCCATCGTCTCAGTATGTCCAGATGTCGCGCGAAGCAATAGCGGCGTGATGATCACCACCAACACGCACGCATACGTCATCAATTGACCAAAACGCACGGGCCCGTCTTGGCCAAATAAATGACTCAAATAAAGCGGGCTAGCCATTGTCATTTGGTTCAGCGCAAACCAAAGCATGCCACAAAACAAAGTGAACACAATGAGGTAAGGACGTGATTTAAGCACCGACCACACATTGCCTTCTACCGCACGCTCAAGGTCAGAGTCAGACTCGGGGACGGCTTGCTCGGTCACATTGACCAAAAAGGCAACCACAAGGATACCCACCAAGACAGCAAGCCCGTTACCAAAGAAAATCCACTCAGTGTGCTGCCAAAACAAATAGCCCGCTAAGATGGGACCAATCGCTGAACCCAAGTTATAGGCAAGATAGCTAAGTGACATCACGGCATCACGATTACCTGCATGAGATAAATCTGCCACCAATGCATTACTGGCAGGCAACGCTACACCGATAAAGAAGTATGCCGCGAACAAAAACGCCGGCACCATCACTGGGGCATCGGGTGCAAACCCGCACACCAGCAGTAGGATAGCGCCGACACATTCTCCCGCCACCATGGTGTTTTTATGGCCTACCCAGTCAGAAAGTTTGCCACCAATAAAACTCCCCAGCAGGTACAAGCCAGTAATACTCATCGCCAATGAACCCGCCAGCGACGCGGAGTAGCCGAGCTTATCGGTAAACAACAACACGAGGAAAGGAATAATAAAGTTGCCCATCCCGAGGATCATGCGGGCCAGTGCAACGTAGTAAATATTGCGGTGTAATCCTTTATACATCGCCACCGCAGAAAGAATCTTGTTGATTGTCGTAATCGTTAAACGTCCATGTTAAAAAATCAGCACATAATGTACATGATTGATAAATTCATAAAAACTCGTCATTCACTAACGACCAATGGTGCGGCATGAGCTCGCGCACAGTTTTAAAAACTAGCTGGTTGTCTGGCGTAGAAATCGCGGCTTTTACATCGCCGCCCCAATGCACTAAGCGTTCTTGGCAAACGCCACAAGGGCTAAGTATCAAAACTTGGCTATGTTCGTCTTCACGACAAAGACATAAAGAATGTGTAACGACTTCATCGCGTTTGTGTGCTTCTAAATAGGCACCGACTTCCATACACAGCGATAGTGCATCATTTTTCACATCTGGCGCAACACTGGTTATAATATCACCAGATGCTAGCCTGACGGCAGCAGCGCCTCCCCACCCCGTAGGATAACGCGTTTGCAGTAACGCCAACGCCGCATCATAAAGTGACTGTTCTACCTCTTGCATAAAAATCCTTTTTAACCTATCCGCTTTGCTTGATATACACGCGTTCATGCGCCTGCAATAAGGTCCATTTACGCGCGATTATTGTGCCCCAAAAGAGGCAAATACGTGGCTTGCGCTTTTCTGTTTTTCGAAAAAATAAAGTCTTTAATATGGTGGCTACGTTTCGGCCTTTCCAGAGACACATCGATGGATGATAACGCTCGGCAACTGCTTAACCACCTATGCCACGGGTATGACCAATTAGCTCAACGTCACCAGACGCGCGCTTTTCCAGAGCTCTCCACCGCGATCAAGCACCCACTCGGCTATTGTCTGGTTCACTGCCCTATTGGTAGTCAGCGATTATCGATTGTTTCGCTACAATTTGCCCCCAGCGTTCGCGGCCAAGGGGTACTGACGGCGTTTATCGATTATATTCAAGCGCATCCGCATCACTACCGCGGCATTGAAGTCGCCACCATCCAAAATCAAAGCTTAGCGAAACGGCTACTGACATTGGGTTGGCGATATAAGTCTGTCCTAACAAAACTATTTCGCGCCAACACACCCACCTTGGTGCATGATTTCTAGTCAAAATACGGAAGTTTTCGCTAAGGTGGGTTCCTATTATTGCCGGCGTTTGCCAACCCTGAATGGCTTGTCCACTGCCTTTATCAAAGACTGTTTTCATCGACGCCGAGCTCAGCGCGTTTCGCTTTGCTCAAGCCCTGACAAACAAGCTGATAAGATTGCGCCACGTAGTACTTTAAGTCTTCATCAAGCTCCCCGGTGGTGTGGGTTTGTTGAATCCATTTCATACCCCGGTTAGCAAAGTACGGCGCCGGTACGTAACCTTCAAGATCGCACAAAAAAGCATAATTCATTGGCGAGGTTTTAAAGGTAAACGCCGGTTGACCGCTTTTACTGCGAGTGCCAATGGCGAAGACTTTCCCACCCACTTTCCAGACATCTGAGTTGCCCCACTGAACCACATGTGTCGCGGCCGTAAACGCGCGGCAGTATTGATTAAATGTAGAGTGATCCATGCGGCTCTCCCTTTGACACCTTAACAACAAAGTAGAAAACGGTGTTGCTTCTGTCAGTTACAATGCGGCTGACAGCTTTTTAAGGTAACCTTTTGCTAACGAGTTATTTCCACGGCTCAGCCATTTGATGCAATCAAACAGCTCCCAAATCAGCCCTTCATCACCGCTGGTATAGACGGGAAAATTCTCGTGCTTAGGGGCTGGCTCATCCGTCACTCGCGTGGGGACGATGTCTGCTTTATCAAATAAAACGACAAAGGGCTTCGCGAGCTGAAATGGCTCGCTCACGTCCAAACAATGGATTTCGGCACTGGTTAGATCCGTGAAAATATATTTTTTAAACATCGCCTGTTCATTGTGATCACCGGACAAGCAATAGAAAATGTCTTTCCCGGCCTCAAAGCGCGCAAAACATGACGCTGCCGAGCGATGAAAGCCGTGCTGTGTAAACACGATAATATCCGCATCGGACACGCGATCGCCTTTGCCCGCGGCGAGAGAGCCGACTAATACTGCCGCAATCACATCCTGTTCTGAAGCAAACGCGGCGCAGGCCGATTCAATCAATGCCTGCTGCAAAGGTAAGTGCTGTCCGTTTATTTCATCCTGAATCATAGTTATTCCTTAATGTTTCGAACGAGCCGCAACGGCCGTTGGGCTTACTTAAAGCAGACTTCCGCCCAACGCGCTAAGCCTGCGGTGACTGAGCCAAAGTAGTCACCACTCACCACTGGGATATTCGGTAACTCTACTTGTACAGCCTCCCGCAAGAAGGGTGAGCGCGCCGAGCCGCCTGTCATAAAAATCACGTCAGGCTTTACACCGGCCTGCGCGACCACATCGTGAACTAAGGCGATCATCTTACGTTTAGGCGCCTCAATCGCATCAATCATGTTATCGCGCGTTACATCAACGTCCACGCGCTCGGAGAACAGCTTAATACCCGCTCGGTAAGCGGCATGATCCGACAACGCAATCTTTGCCTCTTCCGCACGACGGACAATGTTGTAACCCAGCGACTCGTGATACACCTCAAGCAAACGGGCCAGTTTCTCTGGCTCTTGCGCTTGCTTGTGCAGCCCTTTGAGCACCGCCAAATTTTCAAACGCATAGAAATCGTTTTGTGCTTGCACGTTGTTAATCGCGATGGGGTTGGAAAACTGCGTAATCGGCATCTCAATGCCAGATTCCATTTTGCTGCCCATCCCAAACGGGAACATCATTTGTTTGAATGCCAGCGCAATATCTAAGTCATTGCCGCCAATACGCTGGCCTTTGTGCGCTAATAAACTTGCACTACGGTCGCGACTACCGCGCCATGATGGCCCCATCTCAATCAACGAACAGTCTGTGGTCCCCCCTCCGATATCGACCACCAGAACGATTTGGTCTTCGCTCAGCGTCGCTTCATAGTCCAGACCGGCCGCGACCGGTTCAAACTGAAATTCAATCTGTTTAAAACCCGCCCGCTTAGCCGCATTGAGCAAAATTCCTTCAGCTTGGCGGTTTGCCGTCTCGCCTCCACGGCCTTGAAAGTTGATAGGCCGGCCGATCACCGCATCATGAATACTCTGTTGGGTTTGGTGTTCGGCTTGGGTTTTGATGTTATCCATCATTGCGCATACGAGATCTTCAAAAAACCGAAGCTGGGCATCACGTAAACCTGACGCACCAAGGAAAGATTTAGGGGATTTCACGTAGTACATATCGCGCGGATCATCGAGATAGCGGTCGAGCGCCGCTTGACCAAACGCCATGTCCTCCGCCTCAAGTTCAATGCTTTCCTCTCGGTTTACATGGATCGCGCGGCGCAACATCTGCTCGCCAATCGCATCTAGCGGCTTGATACCACGGTGACGAAACAAATACTCAGACACTGATTCGCGCGTAGGTGCGGCAAGGGAGGAAGGAATAAACGTGCTATCCCCTTCTAGACGCAACAGCGTCGGCTGACCGTTTTCAATCTTCGCCACCGAGCAATTTGCTGTACCATAGTCAAAGCCGATATACATAAATGCCTCTCACCGCAGAAAAAGTCGGCAATGCTACCTCAACCGTCGCGGGATTTCTAACATCAGTGCGACGAAGCCAGTCCGACTATCTGGGCCTGTGCCCCGCTACCCAGTGCCATCCTTGTGAACCTGAATTACACCTTGTCGGCAAAATAGGCCATGATTTTTGCAGTCGTCATAAATTATTTTTCACCATCTCTTTGATGGTTCTTGCCTTAACAAAATGATCTAATTGATGGGTCTGTATCCACCAGGTTGCGGCTTCCATCAACTGCTCTGGATCGTCATTTTTGTTTTTGAAGAACGCGTAAAATGATACGCCGACATTCTCACCTTTCGCTTTGATTTTTTGATCACATACTGCCAGGATTTTCGCTCTCAGCTCCGCTCTCATACGCCCCTACCCTATCCTTAAATAAATAAGTTCTGCTCTAATTCTAAAAGGCGCTTTTTCAGTGACAAACCGCCACCATAGCCAATGAGCTCCCCTTGGGTGCCGATAACCCTATGGCAAGGAATAATAATCGCCAACGCATTTGCCCCGTTGGCATTGCCAACCGCACGTACTGCGGCCTCATTACCAATCGATACTGCCAACTCTTGATACGTCACCCTGTCACCGTATTGAATGTTGCTTAATGCACTCCATACCGACCGTTGAAAATCGGTACCCGCCAAAAGTAAAGGAAGGTCAAAAGTTTTTCGCTCACCCAAAAAATATTCCTCGAGTTGAGCTTGAGTAGCCGCTAAAACATCATCGCTCTTTTCTACAAAATCAGCGTTAAGAATCCGTTTAATGCGCTCATCAACAGCACTTCTCATCTTGCGATATCGGAAGTCACACAAGCAAAGCTTACCTTGATAAGAACCAAGGATAAATTCGGCATAAGGATGTTTATAATAC